>JAUVLC010000119.1 GCA_030595925.1 Clostridia bacterium
TCCGAGTTTAATGAGTTGTTATCTGTCAAACTTTCTATTTATTATTTCTCTTTTGCATGACTCCAATTGAATTAATTTTGGATGGGATTGCCCATGTTTAATACGTTCGCCTGTTTTGTTGCATATGTGGGGAATTTTCCATCCCCCCTCTTTTTCGTCTTGTTCTTTTTCTGTTATGGATAAATATTTACAATTATCTGGGCAAAACATTTAGCCTCCCTTTACAGATAACGTTTTAATTAACCGCCGTGCTTTCCGGTCGGCTGCATTTGCTGGTTATGCCATGTTTACATATAAAATAGCAACCCAAATTAGAAATGGGGCGGCAAGGATAACTGACCAAGAATCGACGCTTTTACTTATCTTTCTTGGATAATCTGAATACCCAAGAGTCAGTATTTTCTTTGTTTTTCTCGCCGATATCTTCAAAGATTGCGGTCGTTTGATACTTGACTGTAATTCTTTTTGGTGTTTTGGGGTCATTTGCACTCACTTCCACTGATTTTTTTAATTCTATCTCTGTTGGAATAGGATTTATATAATCTGTCATTAATTCAAAACCTCTATGTATTTAGGGTTAATCTCTTTAACAAATTTTCCATATGCTGCATGATTCAAGCTGGTAATTATTTCCTCCCATTCACTTGCACCACTCTCACTTTCAATAAATGAGTCTATGTCCAACAACAAATCAAAGACACCGATCACAGAAGGATAAAATTTATTAGGAATTCCATACTGAAAACGAATTTTAAACCCATCATCATTATATTCTTCCATTCCAATTACTCGTGATTGCAGATCTTCTCCGCTAAGCATCGCCCTAACCACTGAAGACAATCTTTTTCCATAAATTTTACCTATGTTTCTTTTTGTTTTGCATTTGAATTGATTTACATATCTTAACCCAATTCTTCTCGACTTGGCTTCACCACAAAGAGAATCAACAACATTAACTACCTTGCTCATTATTCCCTTGTACAATGATTTATTTTTATATTGATTACTTTCTAACCAAAATGCACATTGTGTCTCAGAAAAAGTCATCGAAATAGATTTTTCCTCTGACACCAAAACATAGTCGAAAGTATCTCCTTTGGTTAACTCAGAAGACCCTTTTGTGAAATTTATAGAAAACTTATTTATTTGTTTCTTTTCAGTTCTATCAAAGTATTCAGACATTGTTTCAGCAATTTTCGCAAGATCTAACTGGTCCTTACTTATTAGATCTACTCTGAGTATAAAATTTTTGATCTCATTTTTGGATAGTGTATTATCACCAGTTATATCTTCAGTCATTAAGACACCCTCTATTGTTTGTTTGGACACATATAAATTTTCTGAGCTAACTTTTTACAATTAATTTTATTATATTTCGCTTAGTTTAGCTGGCATTTTTTGCACGCCCGAACGGCTGAAATAACCAGCCACGCTGTTTGTGGTCTGGTTTATTAATTTGTTATGTGATTTTATTTATCTAAGTGTGCCTCGTAACCAATTAATAGCTCTTTGCAAAATTGTTGGGTTGTCATCCATCATTCCCATACCAGAATTACACATACGACAAATATAACCTCTTACCTCGCCTGTTTTATGATTATGGTCTAAAACTACATCGTTTACAAATTGTCTTTCAAAGATAGTGTCACAAATAGGACAAATAAAAATATCGCCTATTTGCGGTGACGGGTTCTTTTTTTGGTACTCACTTTTTCCCTTTTGAGATATAGGTTTTTTACTTTTACGGCAATCGTTACATTCGCCTCGTCTTGAAATACGCCCAGAGATACTTTTTTGGTTTTTTTGAAAATCAAATATACTTTTTTCAATACTACACTTACGGCATTTTTTAGTTGCCGATAAACACATGTCACAAATTTTATTTGAATTTTCCGTTTGATTCTGGCCGCATTCGCTACAAAGAACCATTCACAACCCCCATAATGCGTTCTTGAGCGATATCACAATATTCTTTACATATTTCGCTACCAACCCATTTTCGATTTAATAACTTACAACATTTAGCCACTGTTCCACTGCCCATAAACGGATCATAAACTAAATCTCCTTCGTTGCTCCATGATGTAATATGATCTTGAGCTAACTTTTCAGGGAATATAGCGGGATGTTTATACGCTTCCTTGTCAGAAGAACTATGCCCTTTACCCGTTGAATATTCCCAAATATTAGTCCTTCTCCCCATTTTAGAATAACCTTTTCTTTTTACTGCTTGCAAAGTACCGTCAAACATTCGCTTTTTGCTTATATCTCCACTACGTGAATCTTTATTTTTTCTATCCGTTAAAAGATTAATTGTTTTTGGTGTTCCTTTTGATAAAATAAACATATATTCGAATGTTTGCCAATACCCTTTATTGTTTCCAACTGCGCCACGAGGTTTTTTTTGATATATCATTGTATCAAATAAATTAAATCCAATTTTTTTAAAATATAACGCTTGGCGAAAAGACGTGCCACTTTCGTTGCTTTTTACGGTTTGGTCTCCGACAATCCAAACAGCGACACCACCAACAGCTATAATACGATACAATTCTTGAGCAATTTTTTCAAATTGGTCAAAAGTATTGCCAGAATATTTTCTCATATTGTCATATGGTGGGCTGGTAATAACTAAATCAATATAATTATCATTCATTAACGACATGGTATTTAAGCAACATTTATTATAGATTTTATTAATAATAATATCTTTCTGAGGCATAGCATCCTCTCAATTTATATTTTTTTATTTTTTACACATAACGTATAGCATTAAACAGAATAATTTCTGCATAATACCGCATTACGCCATTAATTAATTATAATTTTCGTTCTCGGCCCAATCCATCCGTAAACAAATAGCGCTCAGGATAAAAAGTTTTTTTAAACAATTTTTTAGGAATTATTTTTTCCACATAAATCCCCTTGGTGAAAAATATTACCTTTTGGAGCACAGGAAATTTTACAGCGTCTCCATGCCGTCCGAATGTCCCCTTTACGTCAATATAGGAAATGAGGTCATCGTTAGGGTAATTTTTATTCCTTATTGCTACAAAAGGTTTTCGAGTTCTTGAATGAACAGATATATCCTCCCCGTTAAGGGTATAAACATACTTTTCAACACCTTTTTTATTCCAGGTGATTACAAAATCTGGCGTGTAGTCAAGACTTTGCAATAGATTACCTGGTTTTTCTGTTTCAGATTTTATATTCTTTTTCGCCCAAAAATATTCTGGAGCTGGGATAATTTCCATTTGCTCCGGTTGGTATTGTGTCAGTTTTATATCCCCTGATTTTTCGAGGTCATCACAAAACCATTGAAAATATGTCTCTTCTTTAGAATCATATATTTGACCAGCATACTCATGTTTTGTGTTTTTACCAATTTTTATTGGAATTATTTTTTGCACTGTCATTTTTTAAACCTCCTAAAATAGCTCTTACACACATTATTATTTAAAACGCATATGACGGTTCGCCTTAAGTGTAGAAAGTTGGTTTTAAGGCTATCTCGTTTAGCATAGACGTCAAAAAGGAACATCCCCACCACAACCATCGGGAGTATCTTCTATGTTTTGCTCTTTTTCGGTCCCGAGCCGTTTCAACCCCACAACAAAAGATTCAAGAATTTCAATAGCTTCTTTTTTTGTACCGAGTGAAACCTTGAACGGGATTGCCTTTTCAGTAGGTTTTCGATTTATTTGTGGAAACGTCCACTTCATAAAAATTTCACCTTCAGAATTATAATTTGTTGCAATTACAGAAAAAACACCTTTGTAATCCTGTAATTTCACGCCATCACCATATTGACTGCTATCTATTCTTTTATCTATTTCCACAGCCCACCTCCTAACGTTTATATTGCCGCTCCGATTTTCTTAATCAAATCCGGCAATGAACAATGATTACAACGCTCATGTTTACGAACAACAGCCTCCTGGCTTTGCAAGGGCATACGGTTTATTCTACAAAAAGATTCAAAGGCTGGAATTCCATTTTTTTCTAAAACGTCTGAAGCCTCATATAATTTGTCGATCGGGTACGAGGGATCTTTTATTTTATCAAAATTGGTGTATTGAAATTTTTTGTCAGGGAACGTCTCAAAGAACTCAAACGATAACGCTTTGAGCTTCATTGGTAGATTCCTTGGAATGTTATCAAAACTATTTTTCATTTTTTCGATGCTCCATAAAAATATTTCTGATTTTATATATTCGCAATTATCAAACCAGAGATCCATTGAATTAGGATTGGGTTGCTTGTTCCGAAAATAATCAAACAATGCTGTTATTTCATTATTAAATTCTAATTTATTCATTTTTCAATTCCTTTAATTAATTTTAATTTTCTTTTAGGTGCTTCGACCTGTAAATTGCCAATTTTTGAATGCGCAAGGTACGAGCTAATAAACTCTCTTTTCCAAAAAGGTAAATCTTCACCAAGGTTAAAATCCTTTGCCCATCGAACGTAATCCCATCGACACGTCATTAAGTATCTTGTAACTGGATCAATCATTTCAGGGATTTCAGGGAGTTCTTTGTAATAATCCCATTCTGAATTTTCTCTTCGAAACGCTATAAGTTTATCAGCTTCTATAATGGCTCTTTGCTCCAAGCTACCATTCATAAATTCAATCAAATCTGCTGGTTTTGGGAAAAATTTACAATATGTGATAGCCAGACTAAAAGCTTTTTTGCATTCATCGCTATTAAATGGCTCTAATACTTTCCAATATATTTTTGTTAAAACTGGAGTAATTTCTTTGTTAAAAACTTCGCCTATACCGGCCATAAATTCTTTAAAAGCAGCTTTATCCTTCATCACCAGCCTCCCACTCGTTTAATACGTTAATATTCTTCATTGTTGTTTCAGACACTTTTCCTTGCAACGGATTATTTTTTTCGTTTAAATAACTTTCAAACTTATTGCTGAATAATGTTTGCGGCCGGAGCCACCCTGAACATTTTGGATCATTTAACCATTGTTGCGATTTAACTTTTATTACAAACTTAAAATTATCAAAAGTAAACCCTTGTTTCCATCTGGCTTTAATCAAGGCTTTTGTAGTTGGAGTATTGCTTTTAAAATTTTTATCTGTTTTTTTATTTAGGTAAGATACTATTTCTTGGTAAGGGATTTTTGGGTTGGGGGTTGGGGGAGTAGTATTTTTTTCCTTTACCTTTACCTTTACCTTTTCCTTTACCTTTACCTTTACCTTTGTGGCATTTCCAACAACATTAACTCCGTTTCCAACAACATTAACTCCGTTTCCAACTCCAGAAACATTAATTAGCATATATTTTGGTATGATCTCAACTTGTTTTTTAAGCCTTGCAGCAGCAAAATATCTTTTTTGAAGACCTCTTGATGTTAAAATTCTATGATTTTCATACATATTAATATCGAAAATTCCGACATCAATGGCGTTTCTAACAACATTAACTATGTTTTCAACACTGGAAAAACACTTTTGTTTTATCTTTAATGGGAATTTTTTATCATATGAGATATAATATCCCTGCCCTTTATAAATAGCTTGCCATATTGTTATTAAAATGCCTAAGCCCTCTGCCCCCGTTTCAGCGATTAACAGTTGTAAATCATCGTCAAACTCTGTATCTAACGGGAAATAATCAATCCCTTGCTTTGTTGGCCTTGCCATAAAATGCCTTATTGATTTTACCTTAGCTTCTTTAAATGATTATAGACGCTTACCCTTGATATCTCTAATTTTTTTGATATTTCAACGCCTGTAGCATCAGGATTTTTAAATAAATATTCTTTTATTCTTTTTAAATTTCTTCTGCCTGCGTTAATACCTGTTTTTGGAACATATCTCATAGATACCTCTTTATTTTCTTTTTATTATATATGCTCTTTTTATTCTGTCAACAAAAAAGTTGACTACTTAAAAAATATCTTTGACCTCACACCCAAGACACGCCGCCAATATTGCCGCCTGTTCAGGTGTTGGGATTCTATGCCCCACAATAAATCCTGATATAAACGAAGGATCAAGTTTTGTCTCTTTTGCTATATCCTGTTGCTTGCGCCTCTGATCCCGAATTTTTGCTTTTAGCTTACCGTTGTACTCAATTTTTTTTAACATTTTTATTCTCCTTTAATTTATTAATCATTAGGTTCTCCTATTGTTTTATTTCTTCAGCCAGCGCATTTTAAATACAGCTTTAGGATAGTATTGTTTTTTATTAATGTCAACTTAAAAATAATAAAAAAATAAACATAACAAGGACAATCGCTTATAGTCTATTGTAATAAATTTTTTATTTTTTTTAAAATAATGCTTGACAAGAAAATTCTTTTATTGTAGCTTGTTTTTAACGGCAAAAACATTGCGTCATAATATATAATTCACGTTAGCCGATGATTAAAACGTTATGTCCTCGGGCGAAGGGAATACAAAATGATATATCTCAATAATAAAAAAGTTAATTTTGGACAATTTCCGAACAATGAAATAAACCTACCATTGTCAAATTTGAAAATAAAAAAACATAATATTGTCAAATTTATATATGAAGACGATGGCGATATTTTTAAACTATCCCTTATTAAGTCATGCCTTGATGACCTTTCAGTAAGATCATTGTTGGAAATATGTTATATGCCATATTCCAGGATGGATAGGGCGAATGGTATTTATGCAGTCAGTTTGAAATGCATGACAAAGCTTATTAACGATATGAAGTTTGGTTCTGTACAAGTGAGGGAGCCACATTCAATGGCAACAATATATGGAATCAACAATATGTTTGTAGATTGGTGGTGTGAATCTCGGCTTCTAAGCGTAGCCGAGCTTTTTAATGCGGATACACTTTTCTTCCCAGATAAGGGAGCACAAGATCGTTACAAAGTAGATAGCTTGCCATCAGCTATTGGGTTTAAAAAAAGAAATTTTCAAAGTGGGGATATTGAGGAATATAATATAGATGGTAATGTAGGACAGAATGTTTTAATTGTAGATGACCTTTGCAGTAGAGGAGGCACATTCATTAAAGCATCTATCCTACTGAAAGAAAAGGGAGCTAAACATATCGCTTTATTAGTTGCTCATTGCGAAAATAATGTTTTTACAGGATCTATATTTGATCATATTGACATGCTCTACACAAGCAAAGAATTGTTAAATAGAGATCATTCAAAAATCATAAAATTAAATTAAAGGAGAGATTTAAAAATGATGAAA
>JAUVLC010000134.1 GCA_030595925.1 Clostridia bacterium
ACAAAAACAACTAAAGACTTATACGCATGCTAAAGCCAGCGGCTAAAGATATTAAAAAACTGATTCATACAAATTTAAAAGAAAGCCTGACAAATCATGCAATCATCCGCCTTACAAACTGGCGGACAGGCTTTCGCTCCGCTCCAGCAAAAATACTTATCGGATGATTACTACTTTGCCGGTGGCTTTGTGGCCTTGGGAATTAGTAATCAAATACAGATACATTCCACTGCCCACTTTCTCTTCTGAATTATTGGTCACATTCCAAACAACCGAACCGTTAGTAGTAGTAACACAGGCATCAGTGATTAATTTACCATTTACATTGTAAATCTTTATGGTTACTTCTTCGGTTAAATGGCTAAAAATTACCTGATTATGGCCTTTACTTAAAATACAGGGATTAGGATAAACAATAACATCGTCTAAATTATCCATTACTCCCTGAGAAAATAAGAAATTTGCTCCTATTAATGTGATTAAACAAACTGAGATAGTTAATAATGAGATTTTTTTCATGGGTTTTCCTCCAACATATAAAAGATAAATTCGAAATCCGAATATCTAAATCCTAAACAAATTCAAAATCCAAAATACTAAATTCAAAACAAAAGAAAAAGACAGGCATCCGCCTTAACAGACTGGCGAGACTTCCGCTCCGCTCCAGCAGTCGATAGTCCATAGATTAAAAAGAAACTAAAGTCCATAGTCGATAGTCCACAGTCCATAGATTACAGATAACAGACAAAAAAATAAAAAATAAAGACAATTAAAGACGGTGCATTGGTTTTATTTGTTTCAATTGGTTTAAATTAGTTAAAAGATAAAAGACAGTTAAAAGACAGTCCATAGTCCATCCGCCTTATCCGCCTCAGGCGAAGTGGACTTCCGCGTTGCTCCAGCAATCCATAGTCCATAGATAAAGACAAAAAAATAAATTAAAAATTCAAAGAAAAAAACAACTACTGGATTCCTGCTTTCCAGGCTATGCTGTAATTAATCTAATTGCCCAATTTATTGGGCAAATTTATTGGGAGAATTTATTGGGAGAATGGATGCCTCATACATTAGACAAGCTCAATACAAATTCATCAGGCAACTACAAATAAAAAAACCGAATCATTTTGTTTGCTTTTTTAGTTAAACACAAACATAATAATTCGGAAAAAAAACGGAGAGCCTACCCTTTTATTCATTAAAATTGCACCATTTTTTATCCTGGGAGATGGGTAGGCTCCAATGACCCTGGAAATTTTTTATTCCTGCGGCCTTTCCTCCCAAGAAATTCTTTCCTGCTTCTATTAATGAATATAGCACGTTTTTATCCTTTGTCAAGACAAAAAAAACTCCCCTTTTATTTCACTTTAAAAGAGGAGTTTTTTCTTTTTCTTCAAAAAATTATTTTTTCTTTTTCTTTACTACTTTTTTCTTTGCTACTTTTTTTACAGCTTTCTTTACTACTTTTTTCACTGTTTTTTTCACTACTTTTTTCTTTTTAGCCTTCTTCCTTCCACGCGCCATTTTTGCTCTGGAAACATCTCCTTGCTTGTCAATAAAATAAAGATACCCTTCTGCCCTTTTTATTCCTAACTTAGTTACTTTAACGGGCTTTCCGCCTTTCTTTTTGCCTCTTACCATTTTAGCTTTGGAAACATCACCTTGTTTATCCAAATAATACAAAAACCCTTTTTCCCTTTTAATCCCGGCTTTTGATACTTTTTCTGCCATAATTTATTTCACCTCCTTCCCTTATATAATTCTATCCCTACGAGATGTTATTATCTTGATATCCTCTATTTCCCACTGTTTCAGTATACATTAATGTAATATTTCCGTCAAGAAAAAATTATTATAATTTTTTTATTATCTCCCGGCAAAACAAGGGTAAATCCTCCGGTTTTCTTGAAGTAATCAAATTCCCGTCGACAACAACTTCTTTATCTTCAAATTTCGCTCCTGCATTCTCTACATCATCCTTTATCGACATAAAACAAGTAACCGTTTTATCTTTTAAGACTTGTGCCGAAACTAACAATGACGGACCATGACAAATAGCCGCAATTATTTTTCCTAACCGAAAAGCTTCCCTTACAAACAAAACAACTTGTTGATGACGCCGTAGAAAATCAGGAGCCCAACCACCGGGAATAATTATAGCATCCAGGTCATCAATTTTTACCTGGCCTATATCTGCATCTATTTCGACAGGATAGCCATACTTCCCCTTATATATCTTTTTCGTTCCGGTTCCAATAATTAATACCTGAATATTTTCTTCCTTCAATCTTAAAGCGGGATACCATACTTCTAAATCCTGGTATTGATCCTCTACTAATATTATAACTTTCTTTCTTTTCAATCCCATTTTTCATTCCTTCCCAAAAAGCTATTTAAGTCAACAATTTTTCATAAAAAATAAAATATTTATTTGGAAATTTGGTGTTTCGTTTTTCCATGTCTGAAATCCTTTATATTTCTATCCTCTTCCTCGATAAATTCTTAATTTGTCCCCGGGATGAATATAATATTTTCGGGCAATCCTGTTCCACTTTCTTATATTGGAAATCGATGTTCTGAATTTACGGGCAATAATGCTCAAACAATCTCCTTTTTTAACTTTATAAACAACATAACGCCCTTTTAATTTTCTCTTGTTAATTTCCTCTTTAGAAAGATATTTCTCTCTGGGAGAAAGACGCGAAAAATTGAGATTAAAAATATCTTTTTTCTTCAAAGGCAATTGAATACTATAACCATCTACATTTGCAGGAGTGCACCTTTTTCTTAGTTCCGGATTTAAATCAACAATTTCTTTTAAAGACACCTCACAACAGGCAGCAATTATCTTTAAATCAACACACCCTTTAATAATTACCTCATCCACTTTTGTTAGACTATCAAATTCAGGAAGAAATCCAAATATTTCCGGTTCACGGAAAATCATTATGGTGGCCATAATTTTAGGAACATATGCTTCTGTTTCCGCAGGAAGAATCAGTTCCCAAAAATCATTCGTCTTTTGTTGTCTAATTGCTCTTTCTATTGCCCCCCGGCCGGCATTATATGCCGCCAAAGCTAATTCCCACGACCCAAAATGCTGATAAAGTTCCTTTAAATGATATACCGCCGCCAAAGTAGATTTTTCCGGATCCCGTCTTTCGTCTACCCATGAATTATGATTTAAACCACAAATTTTTCCTGTTCCTTTAATAAACTGCCAAATTCCTACTGCCCGTTTAGGGGAACGGGCAACAGGATTAAACCCACTTTCCACTAATGCGACATAAACTAATTCTTCAGGAATTCCTTCCTTGATAAAAACATCTTTCATCCAGGGAACATATTTACCTGAACGCCTCAACCATAAGCCAAAATATTTTCTCCCGGAAGTGACATAATATTCCAGCCACCGCTCTATTCGACTATTGAAAGCGATAGGGAAAGAGAACTCTTTTTTATTCACATCAGGAACGATCCCATAAATAATTTTATTTAATTTTATTTGAAATAAACAAATTTGGCTAAGCAATTCACTTTGCTTACGCGCCATATCATTATTACTTTCCACCGAAGAACAATCAAGTAAATGTTTAAGAGCATAATTAAAATCTGCTTTTGCGGAATACCATTCCTGGATATCAAATTTTTCAACACCACTTTGATATAGTTTAGATGCGAGCTTAAATCTTTTATCAGATGATGAATTACGCGAAAGATAAGCTCCTCCAGAATTTGCTACTTTCATATTTTTCTTACTTCTCAATCCCGCACAACTGGGTATAAGAAAAAACATACATATTATTATTAAAATTCCGTTTCTTTTCATTTTGATATTCCCTCTGTTTTATCCGGGATTTCCCGGAAATATTTTATTTTAATCCTTTCTTTTTTTAAAAAGATGTTCTTTATAATATTTAGAAAATCTATGTGTTCCATCTCCCTTCGCTACAAAAAACATCAAATCTGACTCAGCCGGATATAACGCCGCTTTTAACGAAGCTAACCCTGGATTACACACAGACCCAACCGGTAAACCATAATAACGATAAGTATTATATGGAGAATTGACCTCTAGATCCTTATAAATCAATGGGGTATCCCACTTGTCTAGAACATACCGCACGCTGGCACAAGACTCTAACCGCCAATGTTTTTTCAATCGGTTATGAAAAACAGCTGAAATTAAGTTCCTCTCTTTTTCGTCTTTTGCTTCTTTTTCAATCAAAGAAGCAAGAATTATTACTTCATCCTGGTTGAAATTAAATTTTTTCATTCTCATTTTCATCTGCAAAGTAAAAATTTTGAAAAATTGACAGGTCATCATCTTAATAATTTCTTCCTCTTTTGTTCCCGGCAAAATAAAATAAGTCTCCGGAAACAAATACCCTTCTAAATTTCTCTCTTTTACCATTTGCATAAATTTATCGGTTGAGCTAAAAAAATTTTTCTCTACCAATAATTGAGCAATCTGTTTAGCAGTAAATCCTTCGGGAATAGTTGCCTTAATATAAAACACTTTCCCACCTATTAAAATATCAATTATCTCTCTTGTTGACATTCCGGAATTTAATTCAAAAATACCTGCTTTAATTTTTTTATTCATTCCCTTCAAACTAAGTAACAAAGAAAAATATCTTTTACTGGCAATTATTTTTTTCCCCGCTAATAATCCTGCTACCTGACGGGAACTCATTCCTTTTTGAATTGTTATTTTTTCTTTTATAATACGGGATTGATGAAAACGCCCGGATAAACCCAGTCCTATAAGCAATATCAACAATAAGGAAAATATTCCAAAGAAAACCATCATTCTTTTTTTTATATTCATTTTTTTATTGTTTTTGCCGATCTAAATATCCCTGTAAAATTATTGCCGCAGCCACTTTATCTATTACTTTCTTTCTTCTTTTGCGAGAAAGGTCAGTGTTAATTAAAATGTTTTCTGCTGCTACAGTAGTAAGCCTCTCATCCCACAGCACAAAAGGCAAGGAAATATGTTTTTTTAATTGTTCAACAAAAGACTGCACTTCATTTCCCTTCTTCCCTGTTGACCCATCCATATTTAGCGGAAACCCCACAACTATTTTACTAATTTTGAATTCCTTAATCAATTCCTTAAATTCTTCAATGCCTTTATTTTGGAAAAAATTTTCCGCAGAAACAACTTTTAACCCTTGAGCTATTATCCCCAAAGGGTCACTTATTGCTAATCCAATCCTTTTTTCCCCGTAATCAATACCTAATACTCTCAAAAATCAAACCTCTTTTCTAATAATTATACAAAATTAATCTATACCCATTTTATCATTACGGAATAAATATTCATTTCATAAGCTTGTCTTTTCTAAACAAATGTGTTTTGCTCCATGGGAAAACAAACGACTTTCCATTAAAGAGACCTCTTTGACTACAATTTTCCCAAAAGAAAAATTATCAAGTTTCTTAATCTTTTGAATTAATTCATCTTTCTTTTTTAATGACCGAATCCGTCCTAAAGTAAGATGAGCAACAAATCCCCTTTTTTCTCTTTCAATGCCCGACATAAAACAAATATCCTCAACTATCCGATGTAATTGTTTTAACTTTTCCGTCTTTTCTATCCCTATCCAAATTATACGCGGTTTAACAGAATTGGGGGAAAAACCTACTCCTTTAATTTCTATTTTAAAAGACCCAAAACCCTGAAGTGTTTTCGTTAAATTATTTTTAATTTCCTCAACTTTATCTTTCGATACCTCCCCTAAAAATTTTAAGGTTATATGCATTGCCTCTCTTCTTATCCATCTCACATCTTCATTTACTTTCTCCAAACTTTTTCTAACCAACAAAAAATGTTCTTTCTTTTCTTCCGATAATTCAATAGCAACAAAAATCCTCATTCTCATCTCAACAAAATTTTGATTTATATTAATATGTTTGTCTTCTACTTCTTTTCAATTTTTTTATTTTTTTTATGATACCAATTTTATACAAAAATTGCAACTCTTTTCCGATTTTAGTAGTGTCAAGATTTA
>JAUVLC010000137.1 GCA_030595925.1 Clostridia bacterium
TAAGTAATGTCTTCTTCTGAAACTGAAAAATTTTTTCTTTTTCGTAAATCAATAAATTTCCTTAAATCAATAAATGCTTTAATCAACAAAAATAATCCAATCAATATAATCAGTGCATAACTTATTAACTTGATTGTCCTGCTCAAATTTTCAAAAGAAATCAAATACGCCTGTCGAACAATCAAATATAGTATCAATACTATAATTAACGCTGAAAAAACATGGAGAAAGGCTATTAAACTTCCTACAATGATTCCTTTTTTGATATCTGCTTGTTTTGCTAAAAAATAGGAAAATGTTATTGTTTTTCCATGTCCGGGTCCAAGAGCATGAATAAGACCGTAAAAAAAAGAAATAAAAATAATAATAAAAAATGCTTTTTTAGACCCTGTCTTTTTTATTTCGTAAGTTAATTTAGCTAATTTAGTATTGAGTTTTTGCTGAAGAGGAACAATCTTAATCATTATCTTTTGCATAAATCCCGGATAGCAAACTACTTTCACTACTTTCTTATCCGGGTCACCGGATACAAAAGGATTATCACCGGCAAATAATACCGGCGGAATAATAAAACCCAATATTAAACTAATTAATATTAATTTTCTGTTCATTTTTTTTCTTAAATTTAAGAATCATTTCCTGAGGAAATATTTGCCCGAAATAATAGGGATTACCGGTATCCTTCCGCAACTCATATTCATACTCAACAAAAGAATTCCCTTTAAATTGAATTACATCCTTATCCAGTTCTAAAATATCGACATAATAAGAATCATCATATATAGATATTTTAATTTCTTTATAACCAATCTCTGTCTTTAACTTACAAGGAATAAAAAAATTATAAACAACACAATTGTCTTGCATAGATACTGAAAAATTCTCTACTAACTCTACAATAAAAGGCTCTCCGTTTATTTTAATTCTGGTAAAATAATTAAATTTTCTTAAATTGGAAAAAGCCCCATTCTTAATCGCCTCTATTTCAGCTAAGTCAAAAACACCATCTTTATTTTCGTCGTAATCATGTATGAGCATACTACTAAACATTTCATCAAAAAGCCAGTTTACTTCTATTCCAGCCAATTCCTCCTGATTAAAAACAATAGTTATTGCATTATCAATAAAAACATGCGGATGAGCCGCCACATAATCAGTAATAAATAAAAAACACAATATAATTGCCCGGCAAAAAATCTTTCGTATTTTCATTTTTAGTAATATTAACACTTTTTAATTTATACCGTTGCCTTCATTTGTTCCAAATTAGTCAATTCGGCAATACTGGAAATGAGTTTATGAGGTCTCGCTTTTTTTAACTCACTCTCGGAAGAAGAACCGCTCATTACTGCAATTGTCTTTATTCCCGCATTTTTTCCCGCATAAACATCTACAGCCATATCTCCGACATAAAGTGCTTCATCGGAATTAATCTCTAATTCTTCTAAAATTCTTAATAATAAAGTCGGCTCAGGTTTAAGTTCTTCCACTGTTCCGGCACAGGTAATTAAATCAAAATAATCATCTAACCCTAAATGATTTAATAAAATCAAGCTGAATTTTTCCGGCCGATTAGTAGCTACTGCCAGTCTGAAATTCCTTTTTTTAAGACTTTTCAACATTCTTTTCGTAGATGGTATCGTACGAGTATAAGTAAGCAACGCCGACTTGTGATGTTCACGATAAATCCCCAGTGCTTTCTCTACATATTTGTCTTCTACGAATGTTTTAATAAAATTTACATCCCCTGCACCTACTGCTTTATGTACGGCGGAAAAACCAACAGTTTCATATCCCAATATTTTTAAAGTATAATTCAAGCTTTTTTCAATTGCTTCATACGCATCAATTAATGTTCCATCCAGATCAAAAATAACCAGCTTTATCATAATTTTATTATTCCTCTTAATTTTAAGCAATGTCAAAAATATTCAATCTTACCTCGGCAAAGCCTGAGTAATTCATTTATATCTGTAATAATTGTGAACTATTTTTTTTATTTGCCATTCACAATCTTTTACCTTGCCTTTTCTTTTTCCTCCCCTTTGATGGAGGTCTGTCTGCCAATCTGTTAGGCAAAAAGGTAAAGGTGGTTAGTCCTTGCCTGTCGACTATGGACTAAATCCCCCTACCCCCTTTTTTCAAAGGGGGAAATTATTTATCATTTCTCTCAACTTTTATTTGACACTACCATTTTGTATTTTGTCTTGTTAATTATTGTAACATAAAAAATCAAAAATAAAAAATAAATTTATTTTCTAAAAACTATACTCGAATTTTATCGAAAAAAAATCATTACTTCTGAATTTACTTAAATTGTCTCTTCCTTCCCCTTCAAAAATGCCTGCCGTTAAATCAGTCCAAAAAAAATCTTACTTTGAAAACCAATATTAGTAAGAAACGCCCCCTCTCCTCTTATACCCCATTTCCCTTTTACCAACTCAACCACTATGCACTAAAAGTGCATAGGTTGTAAGAGACTGAAAGTATCATTTATTCGCTTATCTTAAAGATTTCATCTTTTGTTTGTTTCTTTCCCTGTCCCTCAATATATTCCATAATCATTTCATCTGTCATACTATTAGACTGTATCGTAATCAATGTAGTTGCCCAATGAACTTGTACTGAGTGTAATCGAAGTATTGGGCTAATGAATACCTTTTTCAACAGGCGTCATACATTCGACAAGCTCAGTACAAGTTCATGTCGCCACTACAATTGTTTTAAAAATCAGACTTATAACACAGTCTGTATGTTATATTTGTTATCGTATTTTGTATGTGATGTCGTTCTATAGTATTCCATATCCCCTACTATACTGAAGTTATGGACTAAAAGTCCAGAGATTGAAACTCAAAGGGAGACAATTCAAAACAAAAAACAACTACTGAATTTTTGCTTCCCAAACTGTGTCGTAATTAATATAGTTCCCTCAAAAAAACAGGCTTGTGACACAGTCTGTTTAAGATGAATCACTACTCATTTTTTATTTTCTGAAAGGCCCGAACCCGAGTTATGCTGTTTTTTTATCCTTGTTTTCTCCGGAAACTTTTAATATAATTAAGTGTTGATTGAATTAATGACTGTTTAGACTTTAGATGTTACCAAATTTAATCCGGGAATAAAATTATGGTAAATTTTAAAAATAAAAAATTAATCCGCCAACTCAGCGCCTTAGATGTATTCTGTATCTCTTCCGGGGCAATGATTAGTTCCGGTTTATTTATACTTCCCGGAATAATTTACGCTAAAGTCGGTCCGGCAGTAATTTTAGCTTATATTTTCGCCGGACTGTTTATCCTCCCGGCGTTATTTGCTAAAGTAGAATTAGCTACGGCAATGCCCAAAGCCGGGGGTAGTTATTTTTTTATTGAACGCAGTATGGGCTCAGCAGCCGGGACAATCGGTGGATTTGCCAGTTGGTTTTCGCTTACCCTGAAAAGTGCTTTTTCCTTAGTCGGTATAGGCGTGTTTATGACCCTGATAATTCCCAATATCAGCGAATGGGAAATTAAATTTATTGCTATATTTTTTTGCCTGCTTTTTATGATTTTTAATCTAACCAGTGTTAAACTTACCGGTAGAATTCAAATTTTTCTTGTTTTCGTACTTATCGGGACCTTATTTCTCTACATTCTTCGGGGTGTAATGTTGATTAATGTTCACAGTTATACCCCGTTTATGCCTTTTGGTAAACGCTCATTGTTTCCGGCAATCGGCATGGTTTTTATCTCTTTTGGTGGATTAACCAAGGCCGCCAGTATTGCCGAAGAAGTCAAAAATCCATCTAAAAACATCCCCTATGGAATGATTTTATCTTTTTTGGTAGTATTGCTTCTTTATGCATTAACTATTTTCGTAACAGTGGGGTTACTTAACCAGAATGAATTGGCCCATTCCCTTACTCCTCTTTCTACCGGTGGTTACAAAATATTTGGTACTTTTGGCAGCATAATTATGGCTTTTGCCGGAATATTGGCTTTCGTCTCTACAGCCAATGCCGGAATATTATCCGCTTCCCGTTTTCCTCTGGCAATGAGCCGTGACCAGCTTTTACCGGAATTTTTTGCTAAAATAAATAAACGATTTAATACCCCTCATTTTTCTATTATATTCACCGGAATTTTTATGATGGCTTTTATCCTTTTTTTAAATCTGGAAAATCTGGTAAAAGTAGCCTCTACTTTAAAAATTATTTTGTTTATGTTTGTCATCCTGGCTTCCATTATTATGAAGGAAAGTAAGATACTAAATTACAAACCGACTTTTTCCTCCCCACTTTACCCATGGTTACCAATAGCAGGACTTATCGCCTACAGTTTTTTCTTATATGAAATGGGTCCCTTAGCACTTTTAACTACAGGCATATTTATATTGATAAGTATCTTGTGGTGTAAAATTTACCTTAAGGGAACGGCTATGCGAAAATCCGCTTTAGTACACATCGTCGAGAGGGTTACGGCCAAAGAGATAGCCGGTGAATCATTAGTAACTGAGTTACGTGAGATTTTAAAAGAACGGGATGAAATAATTGAAGACAGATTTGACGAACTGGTAAAAAAATGTGAAATAATTGATATCGGTAAACAAATTACCCTTATGCAATTTTTTAGTCTGGTGGCTAATAAACTGGCTAAACAATTAAATATTAATGCCCAAGAATTACTTGATTCTCTTATTGCCAGGGAAGAAGAATCTACCACCGAAGTGAGACCGGGATTAGCCATTCCCCATATTAGTATTGAAGGTGAACAAAAATTCAAACTGCTTGTAGCCCGATGCGAAGCCGGTATTAACTTTTCCAATGACTTACCCGCTGTTTATGTTGCTTTTATTTTAGTGGGTTCACCTGATGAAAGGAACTTTCATTTACGAGCATTAGCTGCTATTGCCCAAATCACCCAGGATGCGGACTTTGACAAAAACTGGCTGAGAGCTAAAAATATCGAAGAGTTGCGTGATATCCTTCTTCTCTCTAAAAGACCCCGTAATAAATAACCTGTCTTTTTTATGCTGCCCAACTTAACTCTCCTTTTTAAAATCAGCACATTAATTTTACAACAAAAAAGTTGTTAAAATTATTACCAATACAACTTATATGTTGTATACTAAATTTTTTCTTCTCTCCAGGCAAACATTTTCACTCTATCAATACCAGGAACTATTCCTATGCCAATTAAATTTGGGTCATGTTTTATATCTGAAGTTCCCTCACCGCTATAACTATAAACATTAATCGCACCCTTACCCCATGCAGTTCCTACTACATTACAATCATATTTAGGAGCATAAACAGCTGCATAAACATCACTCGTCCCGTGGAACTTTATATTACCGCTTTCTCCTGTTCCATAAAGGAAAAAAGTAGTGGCATCTGCTCCTGTATTTACAAAACCAGTTCCCCCTGCATCAATATCACCGGAACAATACAAATGCACTGCTCCTCCTCCTATAATAGTAGCTAACGTTATTTTAGCATTTCCCTTGATTTCTATAGAAGTACAGGTATAAGTACCGGGATTTATAGTAAAATTAGTGGTTCCATTTAGATTTATTGCTCCTAAATCGTTAACTCCTACTCCCGATGGAGCAACCGGTAAAGGAAAATTAGCTGTTGCGTAATCTTCTTCTGTAACTGCTCCAGTAACATGAACCGCACCATTTACCGTATCACTGGTAATTACATCCCCAGCTATCTTACAGGTATCAAGAAGATCAATTCCTCCATCCCCTGCTGAAATAGCATAATCATACGGAGAATGTGTAGGAAAGGGTATTCTGTTAACTAAAGCTATAATTTTTCTTCTTTCTCT
>JAUVLC010000022.1 GCA_030595925.1 Clostridia bacterium
CCGGGATAATTGATCCCTACTCCCCACCGTTTAGCCAATGAATCAGCTAAAGCAGATGTACTTAAAATTAATAACATCATTACTAATATTACTATAGTTTTTTTCATCCTATCCTCCTTTCTTTATATTGTTTTAGCCTTCTGCAAAACAAACCCTTTCGTCGTTCCATATTCGCAGACTGAAAGCATAAATGTTAACCACGAAAATTTCGTCATCGTTTTAATTGTACTTTTATTTTATTTTAGTGTCAAGGCAAAAAAACAGAAGAAAATTAAATTGCTAATATTTCGTAAAAGCTTTATCATATCAAAAAATATGTAATAGATTTTTTCAGAAAAGGAATATTTTTACCGGTATTTTAAAAAATTTTTATTGTGGGAAAAAAAGAAAGAAAGAGGATAAACTCACATTGTCTCTCGACCAAAACCAAGAAGTCTTCTTTTTCTTGAGGGGATTCCATCCCCTCAAGAAAAAGAAAAAACTCCCCGGGTGGGACTCGAACCTACAACCTAGCGATTAACAGTCGCTCGCTCCACCATTGAGCTACCAGGGAATATATTATTGTTAATTATTATATAAAAAAACTAAAAAACTTTTTTATTGTATTTTTACCCACCATTGCCCCGACAAAAGCCTTGCATTTTGACGGGTCACCTTTCGGTTGAAGCTACCAGGGAATATGTTATTGTCAATTACATTCACATTCAATACAAAATATCTACATAATTATGAAAGTTATTGTCTAATTAGCGCTATATAATTTTTTATTCTTTTTCTTAAATATCCTCGCCCAAACCCTGTTTTTAGTTGTCTTTCTCTACATCGAGCATCTTTTTCTGATTTACAGGCTTCATAATATACTAACTCTACTTTACCAAATCGTTTTGTAGTATAACAATTTTTCTTTAAATGATTTTTTACACGATTTTTCAAGTCTTTGGTAAAACCTGTATATAATTTATCCTGTTCTATACTATATAAAACATAAACATAATACATTATTGATACCATTGCCCCGACAAAAGCTTCGCATTTTGACGGGTCACCCTTCGATTGAAGCTACCGGGGAATATCGTATATTATTTTCAGTAACTATTTTTATTGCTCGTCATATCTATTTGCCCAGATGTTATTCCTTGCACCATCCCACTGATGCCACACAGCAAGGGCATTACCGTCCTGCCCTATCGCAATTTGAGGATTATAAGCATTTCCTGTATTATCCGTCTCAATCAGTTCTGCCGTCTGCCAACCTGAACCGGGGATATATCTATTTGCCCAGATGTTATTCCTTGTGCCATCATACTGATGCCAGACAGCAAGGGCATTACCGTCCTGCCCTATCGCAACTTGAGGAGAATAAGCATCTCCGGAATTATCCGTCTCAATCAGGCCTGCTGTCTGCCAACCCAAACCGGAGATATATCTATTTGCATAGATGTTAAACCTTGTGCCATCATACTGATACCACACAGCAAGGGCATTACCGTCCTGCCCTATCGCAATTTGAGACCTATAAGCCTGTCCGGAATTATCCGTTTCAATCAGGCCTGCCGTCTTCCAACCTGAACCAACTACATATCTATTGGCATTGATGTTATTCCTTGTGCCATCATACTGATGCCACACAGCAAGGGCATTACCGTCTTGCCCTATCGCAACTTGAGGAAAAACAGCATCTCCGGAATTATCCGTCTCAATCAGGCCTGCTGTCTGCCAACCTGAACCAACTACATATCTATTGGCATTGATGTTATACCTTGTGCCAGCATACTGATGCCACACAGCGAGGGCATTACCGTCCTGCCCTATCGCAACTTGAGGAGAATGAGCATGTCCGGAATTATCCGTCTCAATCAGTTCTGCCGTCTGCCAACCTGAACCGGAGATATATCTATTTGCATAGATGTTAAACATTGCACCATCCCACTGATACCACACAGCAAGGGCATTACCGTCCTGCCCTATGGCAACTTGAGGAGAATAAGCATGTCCGGAATTATCCGTCTCAATCAGGCCTGCTGTCTGCCAACCTGAACCGGAGATATATCTATTTGCCCAGATGTTATCCCTTGTCCCATCATTCTGTCTCCACACAGCAAGTCCATTACCGTCTTGACCCATCGCAACTTGAGGATCAGAAGCACTTCCTGTATTATCCGTCTCAATCAGTTCTGCCGTCTGCCAACCCGAACCAACTACATATCTATTTGCATAGATGTTAAACCTTGTGCCATCATACTGATACCACACAGCAAGGGCATTACCGTCTTGCCCTATCGCAACTTGAGGATTTGAAGCATTTCCTGTATTATCCGTCTCAATCAGGCCTGCTGTCTTCCAGTTTCTGATAATTACAGTTTCAAAGGACCAAACATCTCCTGTTGTTGACATACCGTGGCTGTCTTTTGCCACAATTTTCCAGGAATAAACTGTATTATTATTTAGCACTCCGGGATCATAGGTTGTTCCTGATTGATCATCAGAAACAAGGGAAGGCGGTATTGAATCACCAAAATAAACATCATAGAGCACATTATCTCCTATGTCCGGATCCCCTCCACTCCAGCTTATATCCTGAGTAATAGGACATCCTATTGCCCCATTTGCCGGTGTAGGTTCCGCCAGTGGATTAGGAGCATGGTTCCCCTCTGCTTTCTTTTTCTCTTCAACCTTCTTATCCAAATCCTCCACCCTTTCCTTAATTACCGATGGGAGCCCTATTCCAAATTTTGCATGACACATATAAAAAGGTATTCCCGTTAATATTAATGCAATTACAATTGTAACGATTTTTTTCATTTTCCCTTACCTCCGAAGTAGTAGCTTAAACTTATATTAACTATATAATCAACTCCTTCTTCATATAATGAAGTGTCTTCGTCCTTTACATTAACATATACCGGACCTAAATCCAATCCTACTCCAAACTTATTATTAATAAAATACTCTCCTCCTACAAAAATCCCCACCGCAAAGCCCGAACCGTCACTGGATTCCCCTTTGAACGTTAAATAGTCAACTTCTCCTCCGATACACATAACTACCTTCTCTTCGGGATTGAAGTTATAATAATACCTCGGGCCTATTACAAAGATGTCTTCCCCAAACTGACTTTTTATCGCTACCGCATGATTTTCATTTATTCCATACTTTACACCTACTCCGGGATAATTGATCCCTACTCCCCACCGTTTAGCCAATGAATCAGCTAAAGCAGATGTACTTAAAATTAATAACATCATTACTAATATTACTATAGTTTTTTTCATCCTATCCTCCTTGTTTTAAGACTTCTGCAAAATATATATTTTCCCCTACGCAGGCTTCCTCCACAGGCGGACAAGAAAGCCTGCGGCTACCATTATGACACAACCTCTCAACGGGAGAAAAAATACTATTTATTATTTACATACTTACAAACCCGCCAAAAGCTTTGCATTTAGGCGGGTTGGTTTAATACCTTTATTATTAATTTTTAAAGAATTTACTGGCAATGAGTATGCCTACGCCACAACCCATAGCTGTGATACTGATTAATGTTACTCCTGCCCAACCCCAGGGAGTCATTTTATCCACATTTTCAAAAGCTTTAAGTAAGGCTATAATGGGAATAATTGCTCCGATACAGAAACCAGCCAGTATTCCTAATATTTTGGTTAACATTTTTTTACTCCTCACTGCAAAGTTTTAACATCTTTTCCCAACGACGGTCAACTTCTGCCTGCAATTCTTCTAACAACCCTTCTTGTCCGGGTTTAAAAAGATGTCTAAAACGGGCTTGTTTTTTTAACCAATCGGTAAAGGGTTTCTTTTCCTTAGGTTTATAATTTAATTTATATCTCCCGTTTTCTACTTCATATAAAGGCCAAAAACAAGTATCCGCAGCTAATTTGCCTATAGCTATTGTCTCTTCCGGGGGATAGCCCCATCCCAATCGGCAGGGTTGAAGAATATTTATAAATGCCGGGCCGTCAGTAGCCAGGGCTTTTTCTACTTTAGTGGTTAAATCCCTCCAGTCTCCAACAATGCTCTGAGCAACATAAGGAATGTTATGGGCAATTATACAGGCGGTAAGATCCTTAGGAAATTGTGTCTTTCCCGGAATTACCGACCCTGCCGGAGAAGTGGTTGTGTGAGCTCCTTTACAAGTAGCAGAAGAACGTTGTATTCCTGTATTCATGTAAGCTTCGTTATTATAACAAATGTAAAGCATCCGATGTCCTCTTTCCATTGCCCCGGAAAGAGATTGAAAGCCTATATCATAAGTTCCTCCGTCACCACCAAAAGCAATAAATCTTATATCCTCTTTTATTTTTCCTTGTTTTTTCAAAGAACGATACGCAGATTCTATTCCACTACAGGTAGCGGCAGAATTTTCAAATGCACTATGAAAAAAAGGCACTTTCCAGGCAGTATAAGGAAAAATAGTAGAAGCCACTTCCAAACATCCGGTAGAACTGGTCACTATTACCGGTTCTTTGGCTGCCATCAATACCTGCCGGGCAACAATACCTGCTCCACATCCGGCACAAAGCCGGTGCCCACCGGTAAAAAGTTCTTCTTTTTTTGCCAGTTCTTTCAAATTAGCCATAAATTTATAACCCCCAAGGTTTTTTTATTAAATCAATTACCCTGTAACAAAAATCCCCCTATCCCCCTTTTTCAAAGGGGGAACTCTACAGGGAATTACAAGTTAAAATTACTCTCTTACTCCTAAATAATTTACCCTTTGGGGAATTTTCCCCGTTTTAGCTATATCCTGCATCCGGGTATAAACCCCTTCAATCATTGCTAAATTTATCTCTCTGCCACCCAACCCAAAAATATAATTGACTGTTTGCGGCCTGACCTTTAAATCATACATTGCCGAACGCACTTCATCAAAAAGCGGCCCGCCAAAAGAATCGATAGAATCAGACCGATCCAGAACAGCCAAAACTTTAAGGTGTGCCAATTCCTGCGCTAATTCCTGATAAGGAAAAGGCCTGAAAACCCTTAATTTAAGTAATCCGGCTTTTATTCCCTTTTCTCTTAATTGATCAACAACTACTTTAGCCGTACCTGCAGTAGAACCCATTACTAAAATAGCAATTTCTGCATCGTCTAAATGATACTTTTCGTAAAATCCATATTCTCTACCGAATTTATTGCCAAATTCTTTACCTATTTCCAAAACAATTTTACCGGTATTGCACATTGCCTGAGCTAATTGCATTCTATGTTCAAAATAATAATCCTGTAAATCCAAAGAACCCAAGGTATAAGGCTTTTTTATATCCAAAAGATACCGCTCCGGTTTATACTCCCCAATAAAATCCTTTACCTCTTTATCTGCAAGCATTTCCATTCTTTCCATACAATGGCTGATAATAAAACCATCGGCGGTAACCATTCCTGGAATTTTTACCTGGGCATGTTCACAAATACGCACTGCCTGAAGGACATTATCATATGCTTCCTGGGAATTTTCCGAGAAAATCTGTATCCACCCGGTATCTCTTGCCCCCATTGTATCACTATGGTCGCAATGTATATTTATCGGGGAAGAAAGAGCCCTGTTTACTTCAGGCATTACGATGGGTAACCGCAAACCGGAAGCAATATAAAGCATTTCATTCATCAAAGCTAATCCTTGAGAAGAAGTAGCGGTCATTGCCCTTACCCCAGCCGCTGAAGCTCCTATAGTGGCACTCATTGCACTATGTTCCGATTCAACAGTAACAAAATCCGTTTTAACCTTACCATCCGCTACAAATTGGGAAAAAAGCTGAACAACTTCTGTCGCCGGAGTAATAGGATAAGCAGCAACAACGTCAGGATTTATCTGACGCATTGCTTCTGCCATTGCCTCATTTCCGGTTTTAGCAACTATATTTTTAGACATTTTTTATCTTTACATCCTTTCTTTGGTAAAAAAAAAATTTTACTCTCCTTGCCTTTCCTTTCTGCCCCCCTATCAAGTGCAAAATAAAGTTCGGCAAAAATCTATTTGGATTTTAAACACATTATAGATTCCGTATCAAGTACGGAATGACCGAATTAATTGTTTTCTGCCTTATTTTCTTCAACCATAGTTATTGCTTTTATTTTCGGAGGACAAACCTGGGCACAAATACCACACCCCTTACAATACTTCAAATCTATCCCCTTAACCTTTCCGTCTTCTACTTTGATCGCAGAATCGGGACAATAAGCCCAGCAAATAAGACAATTGATACATTTTTCCGCATTATGAATTGGCCGATCGCTGCGCCAACTCCCCGTTTCAAAATCCAATGCCGTTCCTGCCTCCAATAAATCCCCTGCAGGTAACTCCTTATACCCTAATTTCTTTTTATTCACCCTTGGTTTTTACCTCCCAAACTTCTTTTTATTCTTTTTTTATGCCACCCTAAAAAAAATGAAAGGATTTATTCGCTTTGAACCTCTTCGTATGCTTTTTTAATTGATTTAATATTTCCATCTATAACTTCCGGCTTATGTGCAAACTTTTTTTCCAGTTTCTTTCGGGTGTCATTCAATACTCCTTCAAGAGCTAATATATTCGTTGCTTTTACCAAAGCTCCCATCATTGGAGTATTAGGTTTATTTAAACCAAAATATTCCTTAGCAATACGCCCGGCATCTACCGTATAAACCTTCCCTTTTTTTATACCTAATGTTTTCCGCATTTCCTGGGGAGTCAGGTTGGTATTTACAATTATAATTCCTTCTTCTCCCAAACCGGTAGTGACCTCTACCTGGCCAATCAATGTTACATCCAATATTACTACCACTTCAGGAGCCGTTACCCCACAATGTAATGTAATCGGGGTATTACTTAACCGGTTAAATGATTGTACCGGTGCTCCCATTCTTTCCGGTCCATATTCCGGAAAAGCCTGAACATATTTTCCTGTAGATAAAGCTGCTTCCGCAAAAAGCAAAGCGACCGTCTTTGCCCCCTGCCCTCCCCGGCCATGCCACCTAATTTCTATCAAGTCTTTCATTCTTTTTTCCCCTCAACTCATAGAGTAATATCAAAAATGTTCGGTCTCGCTTCAGCGAAGCCCGGGTACTTCATTTATCTTTGTACTAATTACAAAGTTTCTTGTTTTTTCCGTCTTTTAACTTTGTGCCTGTCTGTATCTGTTATCTATGGACTATCGACTGTGGACTATGGACTATTTTTTATCTTTTAAATAAACACTTTCATTTTATTAACTGCACATTTAAAAACATGCCTCTCTTTGACCGTTAACCAAGAAAGCGTTCTTTTTATAAAAAATCTAAACTACTGTTACTCCGGAATAATAGTAGTTGTTTCTTTGTTAGTCCCATTCAAAGCCAAATAAAAACTTATCCAGGAACCGGTTATACAAACCATCATAAAACTACCTATTGCTCCGTTTAGTATAGTCCCGACAATTCTCTGTATTGCAATATTTCCCACATTCCCTAGAAGTAAGGCTATTAATCCAATAACTACTGAAATTCCTACATAAATAAGTAACCACAAAATCAATAAACCTAAAACTTTACCAAAAAACTTTTTTACAAAAGAAATACTTTTTTTCACTGCCGCTATAACTCCTGTTTCTTCTACCACTAAAATAAAATAAGCGGGAAAAAGAAGAAACATAACCAGAACAATTGCAAGTACTCCCAACCCCAAGAAGATGGCAGAAACTATTCCACCTATTTCCGCTCCGACAATTAAAACAATTAATGCACTAACACCACCTGTTACTAACAAAATAGCCAAAACAATTCCCATCATTAAAAGACCCAGACCTAATAAACGAAGGAAAAATTTTTTGGCATAGCTTAGAAAAAATTTACTTAATTTTACCTTTTCTTTCCATTTAACGAAATCTCTGACCACTCCCAAGACTCCTCCCTGAACAAAAATACCTATTCCCATGGCAAGAAGAACAAACGTTATCACCGGTAAAAAATTTATTTCCTCCAAAGGCCTGGGGGTAGCCGTAGGTCCTAAACCAAATAAAAACCCAATACCACTCATCATTAGATTAACGGCAAATAACAAAATAATCAAAGTCATATTTTGCTTTCCAATAACAAATCCCTTTTTTATCGCTTCTTTTACTTTCATTTCTTTCCTCCTTTCAAATTAATTTAGTTCCTTCTTTTTGAGACTTTAAATATGCCCCCTTTCTCTAAAACAAACTTTTTTTAAGAATCTTCTTCAGAAATGGTATTCTACAATATTTCACTTGTTTCTGTCAACCTTGCTTTTATATTTTTTTACATCTCTCTTCTTCCCTCAATTGATTTGGCTAATGTCCTTGCATCTGTATATTCTAAAGCACTTCCTATCGAAATCCCCTGAGCTAAACGGGTAACTTTCACTCCCAGAGGTTTTATCAACCCGGACAGATACGTTGCAGTTGCTTCTCCTGTCACATTAGGATTAGTAGCAATAATTACTTCCGAAATTTGTTCCGCATGAATTCTCTTCATTAAAGCTGTTATCTTAAGGTCATCCGGCCCTATTGCATCCAAAGGAGAAAGAGCTCCCATTAAAACATGATATCTTCCATTAAAGCTTCCCCCTTTTTCTATTGCCGGAATATCATACGTTCTTTCTACAACACAAAGAATCTTCTTCTCCCGCCTGGAATCCTGACAAATAGAACATAATTCACTTTCCGTTATGTTATAACACAGAGAGCAGTAATGTATTTTACTCTTTACTTCTTTTATTGCGTTAATGATTTCTTCTGTTTCCTGCAAAGACATTTTAAAAATATGAATTCCTATTCTTTCCGCCATTCGGGACCCAATCCCGGGTAAACCACGCAGTATTTTAATCAACTTTTCCATAGATGAAATGTTAGAACTCATTTAGTTTACCCCGTTTATTATTCTGCCATCAAAAATATCCATTACTTTTTGGGTATAGGGATGTATTTCCACTTTTTCTTCTTTTTTTTCAGGTAAAAGAGAAAAACCAGCCTTTTTTTCGTTTACGATACAGGTTATTTTTATTTTTTTTCCAGTTACCTTTTCAATTGCTTTTATAATCATTTTTGAATTCTTTTCTACCCCTTTTAAATAAAACATCTCTTCCTTTGAAAACTCCAGAACATACTTATTCCCTTCTGTTTTTCCAATTTTCGCTCTGGTTAAAAAAGCTCCTACCGATTGTTTCTGTAAATTAATTTCTTTCAGAATTTCATTCCATTCAGTATTTGAAAACTCTGCTTCTGCAGCTGTGTTTTTCGTCTCTTCACTTTTTAATATTTGTTTTTTTTCTTCTCCTAAAAAATCTTTTTCCTCTTCTTCGTTATTTTCATCGTTTTCGCTTGTTTCTCCGGACAGTTCACTAATTTCTCCTTGTAAACCATTAATCTTATTAATGATTTCATTAATCTCTACATACGGCCTGCTTAATTTAATCAGTGCTATCTCTAAAACCAATTGAGGGTCTTCACTCCATTTCATTCGCTCCTGAGCTCCGGAGAGTAATTCTATAATAAACAAAAGACGTTCCGTAGAAAACAATTCTTTCCTTTTATTTAAGTTTTCCTTCTCTTTATCTGATTTTTCTACAAAAAGAACACTCTCCTCGCCTGCTATTTTAGCCATTAACAAATCACGGAAATATTTTTTTAATTCTGTATTTAATTGGTGAACATCATATCCTGAATTTACTATTTCCTTTAAAAAAGAAAACACTTCCCGGGAACGGTTTTCTGCAATTAAATCAAAAAATTTACTTAAAATTTCATCGGGTAAAATCCCCAGCAAGGCAATTATGTCCTCTTCTTTTTTTTCCTCCCCTTCCAGAGAAATAACCTGCTCAAAAACACTCAGTGCATCCCTTAAACTTCCTGCTCCTTGCTTTGCAACCAAACTAAGAGCACTGGATTCTATTAAAATTTTTTCCCTGTCAACTATGTATTCTAAATGTTTTTTTATTTCATCAAAAGACAGCAACTTAAAATTAAACCGCTGGCATCGTGATAAAATAGTCGCCGGAATTTTATGGGGTTCGGTAGTTGCTAAAATAAAAATAACATGCCCGGGGGGCTCTTCCAATGTTTTGAGTAACGCGTTGAAAGCATCTGTAGTTAACATATGTACTTCATCAATAATATATACTTTATATTTGTTCCCGCTGGGAGCAAATTTTACATTTTCCTTTAAGTCTCGTATTTCATCAATTCCCCGATTAGAAGCACCATCTATTTCTAAAACATCTAAAGATCTTCCTTCTGTTATTTCCCGGCAGGATGTACATTCATTACAAGGTTGAGGAGTAGGGCCTTTTTTACAATTTACGGCTTTAGCTAAAATCCTGGCCATAGTTGTTTTCCCCACGCCACGCGATCCTGAAAATAAAAAAGCATGAGCAATCCTTTTTGTGGCAATACCATTTTTCAGGACCCGGGCAATATGTGTTTGACCTATTACCTCTTCAAATTTTTGCGGCCTATATTTTCGGGCCAAAACCAAATAAGACATTTCTTTTTCCTTTAAAACAAATTTTTTTGTGGAGCAGGCGGGAATCGAACCCGCGGCCTCACCCGTGCGAGGGGTGCACTCTCCCAGCTGAGCTACTGCCCCTAAAAATTAAAACTGAAAGCGAACATTTCCGGCTACGGCATAATTTTCTTCGCTATACTCCCCGGAAAGACCGAATTTTAACAATGTAAGACCTAATTCCACTCCGCCGACTAAACGAACTATAGACTCCTCCGGATCACAGGAAGAAGTGCCTCTAATAAGAATGGTATCAGAAAAAGTATTCATCGGAGATTCCGTCAGGGTAAGCGTTCCTGTTGTCTCCAGTGTAGTATCTATATCTCCTGAATTTTGATCTACTCCAAGCCCTAAAAACAAATTAACTATAGCCACCTTTTTACTGTACATCGCCATAAGCCCGATGGAATTTATATCCCACTCTGTTTCAAAAGAAGAAACAGAATCAACATTTTGGTCATAATTAAATCCACTATATGTTTCCTGGGAAACATAGTTATATTCCCGACTAATTTTGACCGTTCCATTCATTTTATTAAAAGATAAATTTACGGAAAGGGCTCCGGGACTGGCAATTCCATCCTCTAATATTTCTTTGCGCAGCTGAATTCCATAAACAGTGTAGTCTAAATCACAATCATTTATCTCATATGATAAAGTTCCGAGTTTTATTCCGATATCCGTCTTTCCAACGACAGGCAGGGAAGGAAGTCCCACCTTAGCATGGAGCATAGGCATAGGAATAGCAACTGTTTTGGGGATATCTATTTCGCCGGGTTCAATTGTATCCGTAGAAAGACTATTGAACGTATCTTTATTTAAATTTCCCACACTTGTACCCAACATTAGCCCTATTTCAACACCAGGTAAGGAAAGAACATTCGCCGGTAAATCAGGACCTATTCCGGGTAAAAAGGATAAAGGGCTGCTTAATTCCTTTCCTATCCATTGGCTAAGCACCTTATAATCCTCCGCTATATTTTCCGTCGCCTTCACCAAATCCCCGGCAACATCGGCAAAAAGAAACCCATTAAATCCCCAGCAAACCAACGATACTACAATTAAACACAAAAAACTTTTCCTTTTCATAAACCTTTCCTCCTTTAAAATTTTAAATACTTTCAAAAGTATTTGACATTCCTGCCTGTGCGTGTTCGCACGCAGACAGGTAGTTTATAATTTATATAATTTATTAACGAGAATATTTGTTTGCTTTTGTGTTCTCGTCGTCTCCCCCCCCTTTGAAAAAGGTGAAAGGTGTTTTGAACAACTTAGCAAATTTTTCGCGTAGGGGTGGGCTTGCCCACCCTTCAAACCTTTCGGGCGACCAAGAGTCGCCCCTACTATCTTTTTCTTTTAACTTTGTGCCTGTCTTTTGTCTTTGTCTTAAATCCCCCTGCCCCCCTTTTTCAAAGGGGGAAATTACTTGTCATCTTCTTTCATCCTTTATTTGACACTACCAAAATTTATATATCAAGATTTTTTACTTCCAGTGCATGAGTCTGAATAAACTCGCGTCTGGGTTGAACATTATCCCCCATTAAAGTAGAAAAAATACGGTCTGCTTCAACAGTATCTTCCAATTTTACCTGCAATAATTTTCTGGTTTGAGGATTCATTGTTGTTTCCCATAATTGTATTGCATTCATTTCTCCCAATCCTTTGTATCTTTGAATATGCAATCCTTCCCGACCAAAATCTTTTATTCTCTCGATTAATTCATTAAAATCGCAAATATCGGATTCTTTTCCTTTATTTTTTATTCTATAAAAAACTCTTCCGTTTTCATCTTCACTTTTATACCCTGAAAGATCCAGCTCATCCCCTTCTAATTTTTTTACCGTTTCATCCATTTTGGGAAGTTCCCACAATTCTTTTACTTCCATTCCCATTTTTTCTTTTTTTACCTCCAGGGCTTCCTCTTCCCCTTTATCCTTTTGTAGCTCCTCTTTAAGTTGTTTCCACTCTTTTTCCGAATATAAATATCTATTTTCTTCTTCTATTTTTATTTTATAAAGAGGAAATTTTTTATTTTTTCTAAAAGAGAGATACTTCTCCCATGAAATTCCTTTTTTATTTATTTTTCCTAATAGGTCTTCTAATTTTAATAATCCCTGCAGGATATTTTTTAGTTTTTCTGTCTCGTATTCCCAAATTTCCTTTCCTTTTTCCAATTTAAAAATACTGGTTTCCTCTAATCCCTGTTCCAGAAGAAATGCGTCTAATTGTTCTTCCGTATCTATATACATTTCTTTCTTTCCTCTTTTTACCTTAAACAACGGAGGTTGAGCAATGTAAACATACCCTCTTTCAATCAATGGCTGCATTTGACGATATAAAAAAGTTAAAAGTAAAGTCCGAATATGTGCCCCGTCAACATCCGCATCAGTCATTATTATTATTCGATGATATCGTGCCTTTTCCACATTAAACTCTTCTTCTCCGATACCTGTACCAAGAGCGGTAATTAAAGTCTTAATTTCGTCGTTGGAAAGAATTTTATTTATTCTTGCTTTTTCTACATTGAGAATTTTTCCCTTTAACGGTAAAATCGCCTGAAAAACCCTGTCTCTTCCCTGTTTGGCTGTACCTCCGGCAGAATCCCCTTCTACAATGTATATTTCACTGGAAGAAGGATCTTTTTGGGAACAATCCGCTAATTTTCCAGGTAAAAATGTAGAGTCAAGGACTCCTTTTCTACGGGTAAGTTCCCGGGCTTTTCTTGCCGCCATTCTGGCCAACGCTGCATTTAAAGACTTTTCCACTATTTTTTTAGCTACCTGAGGATTCTCTTCTAAGAAAATACTTACCCCTTCTCCGATAATAGCCCTTACATATCCTTCCACTTCCGCATTTCCTAATTTGGTTTTAGTTTGACCTTCAAATTGAGGCTCCGGTATTTTCACACTTATTACCCCGGTTAAACCTTCTCGAATATCCTCCCCTGAAAGGCTCATATTTTTATCTTTTATTGCCCCTACTTTTTTTACATAATCATTAATTACCCGTGTCAAAGCAGATTTAAAACCACTTAAATGAGTACCACCTTCTACTGTATTTATATTATTAACAAAGGAAAAAATATTCTCTTTATACGAATCATTGTATTGCAAAGCAATTTCCACCCAAACATTTTCTTTTTCTTTGACAAAATAAATTGGTTTTTGATGAAGCACATTTTTAGTAGTATTTAAATATTTAACAAAAGATCTAATTCCCCCGTCATAAGAAAAAATATGTTCTTTATCATCGTTTTCGTTAACAATGCTAATTGTAACCCCTGTATTTAAAAAGGCTAATTCTCTTAACCGGTTGGAAAGTAAATCAAAACTAAAATTAATATCATTAAAAATCCCATTATCCGGTTTAAAGGTTATTTTAGTTCCTCTTTCATCAGCGTCTCCGATTACAGTCATAGCCGTAACTGGTTTTCCATATTCATATTTTTGGTGATATATTTTTCCACCTCTATATACTTTAACATCCAACCATTCAGAAAGAGCATTCACCACAGAAACACCTACCCCATGCAATCCTCCTGAAATTTTATAAGAGGAAGAATCAAATTTTCCACCTGCATGGAGTTTAGTCATTACAACTTCCAGAGCTGATTTATTTTTATATTTAGGATGTGGTTCTACCGGAATTCCTCTTCCGTCATCTTTCACGGTAATACTATTATCAGTATGCATAATAACATCTACATTTTTACACTCTTTAGCTAAAACTTCGTCTATAGAATTATCGACAACTTCCTCGACTAAATGATGTAAACCTCTGGAACCGGTAGACCCAATATACATTGCCGGGCGTTTTCTTACCGGATCCAACCCTTCCAAAACTTGAATTTTAGAAGCGTCATAAACATTTTCTTTATTTACCATTTTATCTCTTTCTCCTCATTAAATGTTTTTTATTGTTACCTTAATATCTTTTATTTTTTCTTCCCCAATAGCTTTATTTATTTTTTCTATAAGTTCTTTTTTTCTAAGAAAAATTTCCTGAAGATAGACTGGGGACTCTACTGTTACCCATATTTTTTCCTGCTCTACTTTAATAACTTGAGTGTACTGAGCAATTTTCCCGGATACTTCTTTCCATATCATATGAATCTTGTAATTTTCTTCTTTTAACCCTATTCTTTTTTTTATTACTTTTATAATTTCCCTTGAGGAAGAAAAACCCATCTTATTTATCTTTCTTTATATCCTTTTATATTTTCATCGGCATTATTACACAGAGATACTCTTTATTTTCCACCGGTTTAATTACCCCGGGACTAAGCGGTTCATTTAGTTCTAAATATATTTCCTGAGTATCAATATTTTTTAGAATATCCATTACATAATTAGGATTATAGGCTATTTCCATTTGTTCCTTATCATAATCTATATTAATCTCATCCTCCGCTTCTCCTAACCCGACCGTATTTGCCAAAATTTTTATCTTATTGTTGTCTAATATATACTTCACAGAATTACTTCTCTCATTGGTTAAAACAGCAACCCTTCTTGTTGATTTAAACAATTGCTGAACATTTATTTTCACTTTCATTTTACTGGAAGAAGGAATTACCTGTTCATAATTTGGAAATCTACCCTCTATTAATCTGGAAATAAGAATAGTTTCATCTATTTTAAAAATTATTTGATTTTCACTTATAGCCATCTTTATTTTCTTTTCTTTTTCATCAGCAACAGTATTTAATAAATTTTTTAATTCATTTAATGCTTTACTGGGAACAATTATTTCTATCTTTTCTTTTTTAGCTATTAAATTACTAATTTCTTTAGTAATAAAGCATAACCTTCTTCCATCAGTTGCTACCATTTTCATTCTATTTTCCTCTATCATAAAATAAATGCCATTTAATACATAACGGCTTTCATCACGGGAAACAGCAAAAACTGTCTTTTGAATCATTTCCTTCAAAAGGGCTGCATTTATCTCTATATATTCCTTTTGAGTAAATTCAGGTAAAACAGGAAATTCTTCACTGGAGAGTCCGGTAATAGAAAATTTAGCCTTCCCATTGGTTATGCTTATTTGATTGTCCTTCACGTTTATATGGGTTTCGTCTTCCGGTAATTCTTTTACAATATCAATAAATTTTCTGGCAGGAACGGAAATAGAACCTTTTTTTACAATTTCCCCTTTTATATAACATTTAATTCCTATTTCAAGGTCAGTAGCTGCCATTTTAATTTTATCTTTATGAGTTTCTAATAAAAAATTAGCTAAAATTGGAAGATTGGTTTTACTGCTTATTGCCAGTTGTGCAATTTGAATACCTTTTAATAATTCATCTTTAGAACAAATAATTTTCATGTTACTCTCCTTTTTATACAGCTTTATTATTGTTAAATATAATATAAAGAATTAATCATAATAATAATAAGGGATGTTAGTATGTTAGTAAAAAGACGTTTGTTTAAAAAAAGGCATAAAAAATAAAAGAAAAAACAAAATTAAAAAGTCTAGTATCCTGAGGAAAAGAATAAAAAAGTACTAACACTACTAAGAAAAAAAAATGAAAATAAAACTTATTAACAAAAATAAAAAAGTATTTTATTACTATCCACAGGTTATACAGGATCTTTTTTACCTGTTTTTACTTCGTTAATAATTTTGTTAACCAAAGCAGTAAAGTAAGGATCTTTAGTTAATTTTGTTTTTATTTTTTCACATGCATACATTACTGTCGTATGATCTCTTTTTCCGAAGAAATCACCTATTTCCGTAGTAGATAATTCTGTAAGGGAACGAGCCAGATACATAGCAATTTGACGGGGAAAAGCAATGGCGTCGGTTCTTTTCTTACTTTTTATATCCGCAACTCCCAAATTAAAATGGATACAAATTATTTTTTGTATAGAAGAAAGAGTAATTGGAATTAGAATTTCTTCTTTGGTAATAATATCTTTTAGTATTTCTTTCGTTTTTTCTACGGTAATATCACTTCCGGTAAGAGAAGCAAAAGCTACTATTCGAATTAAAGAACCTTCTAATTTTCTAATATTTGACTTTATCTGAGAAGCGATAAAGAGAATGACATCTTCCGGAACAAAAAGTCTTTCATTCTCAGCTTTTTTTCTTAAGATTGCTATTCTGGTTTCTAAATCAGGTGGTTGAATATCGGCAATAACTCCCCATTCAAACCGGGAACGAAGACGTTCTTCAATAGTAGGAATTTCTTTAGGAACAGCATCGGAAGTGATAACAATCTGTTTATGAGCATCGTAGAGAGCATTGAATGTGTGAAAGAAAATTTCTTGAGTACTCTCCTTTCCAGCTAAAAACTGAATATCATCAATTAATAGGGCGTCTAACCCCCTGAATTTTTGGTGAAATTTATCCATTCGATCATTACGGAGAGAATCTATCATTTCATTGGTAAATTTTTCACTACTTAAGTAACAAACTTTTGCTTTAGGGTTTTGTTCTTTTATGTAATACCCAATTGCATGCAATAAATGAGTTTTTCCAAGGCCTACTCCTCCATAAAAGAATAATGGATTATACGCCCGGCCGGGGGATTTTGCTACTGCTTCGGCAGCAGCCTGGGCAAAACGATTGGAAGGACCAACAACAAAACTGGAAAAAGTATACTTTGGATTAAAAGAATTACCTATAAAAACAGGAGGATTTAGTTTTGTTTCTTTTGTTTGATCATTAGCTAAGACAGAAATTTGCGGAGGAGGGGCGTTTGAAATTGAAAAACGAACTATAATTTTTTTGTCAACGTCAACAAGGGCAGTTAAAAGACTCTCCATTTTTTCCAAATAATGTTGTTTTAACCAGTCGGAAAAAAATTTATTTGGTACCTGGATAAGAAAAGTATCTTTTTCATATGATAGTGGTTTTAAGGGTTTGAACCATAAAGAAAAACTTTCTTCGTTGATATCTTTTCTAATAGTTTCCAGGGCTTGAGTCCACAATTTATCCATAGATTTAAGCATAATTTCAAAGGTTCCTTTAAATGGGATGGTTTTTTTCGTTTATAACCGAAAACGAAAAGTGTAGTAAAATATACGTAAAAAAAGAAATAATTAAACTTATCCACAATTGTTAGTAAGTGTGTGGATAAGTTTATCTTTTATATTAGATTAGGCATTTTTACCCGAAATGTTTTTAGTATTGATTAGGATTATGGAATAAAAAGAAAAAATGCAAAAAACACCTTTAAAGTTTAATCAAAAAAAAACAAAAAGTCAAGGAAAAAATATAATTTTCGCCAAGAAAAAGTCCAGAGAAGATAACATTTGAATTAATATTTTTGTGAAAAGCTTATGTGCTTAATTTGTTCTATCACATTGTACATAAAAAGAGAAGAGAAATTTTTTAATGGGAATAGTAAAATAGAAAGTTTATTAGATAAAAGAGGTCTATAAATTATAAAGAAAAAAAATAAAAAATCAAGAATTTTCCAATAAAAAGTAAACGTATTTATTTTCTTGACAAAGGATAACCGATAAAGTATAATCAAACTCAAATTTCAGAGATTATAAAAATGTAGTATTTCAGGAGAAAAAAATGAAAAGGACTTTTCAGCCAAATATAAGAAAAAGAAAAAAGAAACATGGATTTAGGGAAAGAATGAGTACAAAAGAAGGACAGGCAATAATAAGCCGGAGGAGAAAAAAGGGAAGAAAAAAATTAACGGCATAAATAATAGATAAGATTAAATGAAAAAAGAATTTTCTTTCAAAAGAGAAGAACATCTGAGGTTAAGAAAAGAGTTTAGTGCTGTTTTCCGGGCGAAAGAAGCATATGTCAATAAACAAATAGTGATGTATGTAAAAAAAAGAGATTTTTTGTCCGGAAAAGAAAGCGGGGAAAAACCGTTAACTTCGCGGATAGGGATTGTTATAAAAAGGAAAATAGGGAAGGCTATAAAAAGAAACCGTATTAAAAGATTGATTAGGGAAGTTTTTAGGTTAAATAAAGAAAAGTTAATTGTAGTAGTGGATATGATTCTAATTGCCAGATTAAATATAAAAGAGATGAAATACCAAGAGATGGAAAAAGTGGTTTTTGACCTATGGGAAAAAGCAAATATAATTTGAGGAAGAATAAAAGTAATTAACTAAAAAACTGCAAATGAGTAGAAAAATTGTTTTGACAATAATTGAAATATATCAAAAGATATCCTCTTTTTGGCCTAAGACCTGTCGTTTTTATCCAACATGCTCTTCGTATACGTCCGAAGCAATACAAAAATACGGGGTGAGGAAAGGGGTTTTTTTAGGAATAAAACGGATTGTTAAGTGTCATCCTTTTTTTCCGGGAGGATATGATCCGCTGGATAAGGGATAACTTTCAAATTAAAGAAAATATAAGGAAAAATATTATGGAAAAAAGAACTGTAATTGCTATAATTTTGTCAGTGTTGGTTATGAGTGTTTGGGTTAAATTTTTTGCCCCTAGAAAAGTAACGACTAAAGAAAGTGCAGTGAAAACGGAGCAAAAAAAAGGGATTGTAACCCCTATTGAAGGCGAAATAGAAAAGGTAAAGGAAGTGGAGAAAATAGAAGAAGAGGCTAAAGGGAAAGAAATCATTGTTGAAACAGATAAAATATTAGCTTCTTTATCAACACTGGGTGGAGGAATAACTGGGTGGAGCATAAAAGAAAAAGGAGCCTGGACTAGTTTACTCCTAAAAGAAAAGACAGCTGCTCCTCTGGAGTTTTACAAAGAGGCTATTTTTACTGTAAATAAGGAAGAGTTGACAATAGATGACTCTTATCCGGAAGGAAGAATTATTTTTACTTATAACCCTCCGGATGGGGATATTTCCATCTGCAAAACGTATAAATTTAAGAAGGATAGCTATTTAATAGAATTGGATATAAAAATAACTAATAAATCAGGGGCGGAAAAAAGAATAGAAACATTTACTTTAGGATGGGAAGCAGGGATTGGACCGGAAGATGTAGCAATGAAAAAAGGCCGGGGTGTACAGGGAATCAAACCTTTACTATTTCACGAAGGAAAATTAGTAAAAAAGATAAAAATGAAAGAAGGGGAGAGTAAAGAATATACCGGAGACATTAAATGGATAGGAGTAGATAATAGTTATTTTTTACTTGCTTTAATTCCGGAAGAAAATGTTTTTTCTAAAGTAAACATAGAAAAAAAGGAAATTATTCCTCATGTAAAACTAATAACTTCCTTAGAGCTGAAACCGGGGGAAATCAAAGACATCAAGGTGCAGATGTATTTAGGTCCCAAAGAGTATGAGCGGTTGAAAAAGGTAGAAAAGAATTTAGAAGAGGCGGTAGAGTTTGGATTTTTCGGAAGTATTGGAAAAGGGGTTTTGTTTATTTTAAAATTTTTCTATAAAATTACCGGTAATTTCGGATGGTCAATAGTGTTATTAACAATGGTTTTGCAGGTTGTTTTATTGCCGCTTACGATGAAAAGTTTTAAATCTATGCAATCGTTAAAAAAAATACAACCGCAAATAAACATGTTGAGAGAAAAATATAAAGAAGATCCTAAACGGTTAAATATAGAAATGATGAATCTTTATAAAACCAGAAAGGTCAATCCGTTTGGCGGTTGTTTGCCTATGATTCTACAAATTCCCGTTTTTTGGGCGCTATTTACTACTTTACGGAATACAGTGGAATTAAGATATGCACCATTTATTTTTTGGATAAAAGATCTTTCTTCCTATGATCCGTTATATATTTTGCCTGTACTTATGGGGATAGTGATGTTTTTACAGCAGAAAATGACAACTACGGACCCTCAGCAGGCAAAAATAGTTGTTTTTATGCCGGTAATTTTTGTTGTTTTATTTTTAAAATTTCCGTCAGGGTTAGTATTATACTGGTTCATAAATAATATTTTCAATTTGAGTATGCAATTAATAGTAATTGGACAAAGCCGGAAGAAAGAATTGATACAGATAACTAAATAAAAAAGTTGTGACAGTTTTCTTGTGTTTTAAAAAATTCTTAAATTTTATAAAAAGGAGGTGGAAAAGGTGGAAAAGAAAGTATCGTATAAGGAATTAGGGTTGGTAAATACCAGAGAAATGTTTGAAAAAGCAAATAAAGGAGGATATGCTATTCCTGCTTATAATTTCAATAATATGGAGCAATTACAGGCTATTATTACTGCTTGTGTAAAAAGTAAATCACCGGTAATTTTGCAGATTTCCAAAGGGGCACGAAAATATGCCAATCAAATCCTTTTGCAGTATATGGCTGGAGGAGTTATAGAAATGGCTAAAGAAATGGGAGAAAATATTCCTATCGCGTTACATCTTGATCATGGGGATAGTTTTGAGTTAACCAAGTCTTGTGTAGATTCGGGATTTTCTTCTATAATGATAGATGGTTCTGCTCTTTCTTATGAAGAGAATATAAAATTGACCAAACAAGTCGTAGAGTATGCCCATCCTCTTGATGTAACAGTGGAAGGGGAGCTGGGTGTATTGGCAGGAATAGAAGATGAAGTGTCCAGTGAGGTATCACATTATACTCAGCCGGAGCAGGTGGAAGATTTTGTGAAAAGAACGAATGTGGATTCCCTGGCAATATCTATAGGAACCAGCCATGGAGCTTATAAATTTAAGCTCCAACCGGGGGAGACTGTTCCTCCGTTACGTTTTGATATTCTGGAAGAAATTGAGAAAAGAATTCCCGGATTTCCTATTGTATTACACGGGGCGTCATCAGTACTTCCCGAATATATAGAAATGATTAATAAATTCGGGGGAAAGATGGAAAATGCCGTAGGTGTTCCTGAAGAGCAGTTGAGAAAAGCAACAAAAAGTGCTGTATGTAAAATAAATATCGATTCTGACGGACGCTTAGCGATGACTGCTACCATTAGACGAATTTTTGCGGAAAAACCGGGAGAATTTGATCCTCGCAAATATTTAGGTCCCGCGCGGGAAGAATTGATTAAAATGTATATGCATAAAAATGAAGAGGTTTTAGGTAGTGCCCAAAAAGCATAAGAGAATTGATGGGGCTAAAAAGAGAATAGAGTGTCGTAAATTTCCAGAAACTCCTGAAATTCCAACGTTTTTCTGATTTTATCAAAATCTTTGTCCTTTCTTATTTTATCTTTCCATATATCCGGTGCTGTAGGGATATAATTTTTTAGATTTTCCATAGCACCGGAGACATCACCAAGAAGAGAGCTCATACAAGCAGTGTTGTAGTAGGCTATAGGTAGTTTTTCATGTTGAGCGGAAAAGAAATAATCATACGCTTTTTGATAATCTCCCTTTCTATAAAGAGACATTCCTACGCTGTTTAATAAGGTACAAATTTTTAGAAGAATAGTATTGTAAAAGGTATCCCATGAATAGCCTTGGATTACAGGTGTTTTTTCTGTAAAGTCAGGTGCTTGAAATACTTTAACTAGAGAAAGCATTACGAAATTATGAGGCGGAAATAAATAGGAAGAAAAATCTTTAATAGCTGTGGGATAGTTAAGGGCTTTTTCATATTCCGTAAGGGGAAAATCAATTACGGCAATTTTTTTATCCACTATTTGAGAGGATAAGTATAAACTATATGTATTTTCCTGGATATTTGTTTTGAATGTCCATTTTAAGGGGAATGTTGACAAATTTTGCGGAAAAAATTGGTTAAGTATATTGATTTGAATTTCGGAGTATTCTAAATTTAAAGGTATATCCGAAGGGTTAATTTTAGTTACCAGATTCGTATTTACTTCTATTTTTGAAAAATCTAATTGTAATTTGTCCAGAGAAACAGAATTTTCATTTTGTTTAACGTTTTTAATCAAATAATAAATAAATTCCCCATTACAGCCAAGAGGGAAAATTCGGTAACTGTTAGTTGACTTATTGTCTGTTGTTGCCTCCAAAGACAAGTTTTGGCAAAAAAGTAAAAAGAAAAAAAGTGGTAATAGTTTTTTATACATAATTATCCTGAGCCTTTTTAAATTAGTGGAATGAGGAAAAATACAATATTTCGAATTTTCGTGAGTATTATAACTTTTAGTTATTTAAAGGTCAATATAAATTTTGCAGGAATCAAACCTAAATTACAAACCCGCATCGGAATAATGTTGCTATACAAGTAAAAATTTAGCATTATTTACTGGATAAGTGACTAAAGACACATCGACAAATCAAGAGATTTAGTGCATATTTATAATAGGGAGTCCTTTTTAAAAAGGAAACTTAAAATGAAAAAAGCAATAGAAATAAGTCTTTTTTTAATTATTTGTTTAGCCGGAAGTGTAAGCGGGGAAATATATTATGTAAAAACAGATGGAGATAATACCAGGAGCGGGTTAAGTTGGGAAAATGCCTGGCAGAGTCCTTCCTACGCGGCTACTCAGGCGCAAGCAGGAGATACGGTTTATTTGCAAAGTGCTACCTGGAATGACGAACATATAGTATTAGCTAATAGTGGGACGGAAGGGAATCCGATTACTTTTGCCGGGTATGGTGGAAAGGCTATTTTAGATGGGGGGGATAAAACCGGAATAGGAATACGAGTTGTCGGGAAATCCTTTTTTACTATTTCAGGGGTACATATTAAGGATTATTATGAAGGAATAAGTATAGAACATACAACCACCGGAGTAGTTTTGGATGATTTTATAATAGAAAGAACGCAAAGAAGCGCACTTATTTTTAAGGGGGAGGGAGAAAGTGTGGCCTCTGATATTACTATCTCCAATTTTGTTATGTATGAAACGGGTTGGGATGGATATCCTGCTATTTCGCACGAATTTGGTTGGAATTCGCATGATATAAGGATTTTTCAATTTGAGATAAGGGATACTTATGGGGAAGGAATCAATTGGCGATTTAGTAAACGTGTGCATATTTATAATGGAAAAATTTACAATACAGCCAGTGATGCCATTCATTTACAATTATGTGTGGATGATTCTATTATAGAAAATATGTGGATAAAAAATACAGGCTGGCATGGAATTGTTATCCATGATCATACAGTAGGCGGTTATCCCTGTCACAATAATATAATCAGAAATTGTTATGTTGGCTATGCATCCCATAATGATATAGATCTCCGTTCCGGGGCATATAATACAGTCGTAGAGAATTGTACATTGGATGGGACACCAACGACCGGACAGGGAATATATTTTCATAATTTAGGGGCGGGATTGATAGCAAGAAATAATACAATATATAACACCGGAGATGGAATAGATGGGGGACCGTCACCCGGAGAATATTTGCGGGATATTTTAATAGAAGATAACATATTATATAATTTAACCAACGGCATTTGTTTTCAAAGCGGGACGGAAAATGTTACTATTAAAGGGAATTTAGTATATAATACCGAAGTGCCTATTTCTGTAAGTGGAGACAACATTCTTATAGAAGAGAATGACATAAAAGAAAAAACCTATCGTATAAATACCGGAAAAGGGAAAGTAAAGAATGCATTAGATAAAACTTATTTTGTCAGAAGTTCCTGGGGCGCAGAGGTTACAGTGGAATATACAGGGGGACAGGTTTTTGATTATGAGATAACTTATAATGACGGGGATAATAGTTATACCGAATCGGTATGGAGTCCTCAAGGTAGTGAATTTACCCTGAAATCAACAGCAGAGGAGGGAAAGAATGGGATTATTGCTAAAATTACTACTTACCCCATAAAATTAACGGTCGCAGGAGGAGAAGTTACCGTAAAAGTAAACACTGTCAATTTTTTTGTTTCACAAGGAGAAAGTATTATCAACTTTACAGTTTGGGCAACGGACGGAAACAATATAATTTTTATAATAGAAGATTTAATTCCCGGAAAATTTTATAAGGTCAAAAGAGAAAGTAATTTTTACACTACAGAACAGGCAAATAGAGAGGGAAGGATTCAATTTGAAAATTCAGAATGGAGCAGGGAACATAGTTTTGAAATTGAAGAAATTCCGACAGGAATTATAAAGGAAAATAAAATTTCTCTTTTTCCCAATCCTTATGTAGCTAATCGGGATATGGGAGGAAAAATCAAATTTGGTAATCTTCCTCCGGAGGCAACGATAAGGATATATACAATACGAGGAGAAGAAATAACCAGAATAGAACATAAATCTTCTGTGGAGGGGGATTCTAAAAGTTGGGATGTGAGGAATATTGCCGGAGGAGTATATATTTATTATATTGATTCTGCGCAACGAAAGGCAAAAGGAAAAGTATCAATTATAAAATAAATAATTAAGAAATTTTAAATTAAGAAGAGGGAAAAAGGAGGATGGAGAAAATCCATCCTTCTTTGTTTTTAAAAAAGCAATAAATCTTGACGAATAAGAAAAATTCTTGTAGAATGTAGAATCAAATAAAAAATGGGAAAATCTAAAGGAGTGAAAATGTTGAAAAACTTAAGAGGTACTATTAAAAGACAATTTTTTACCGGAATGGCAATGCTTTTGCCTCTGGGTTTGACCTTATATGTAGCCTGGATTCTTTTTAATTTAGTAGGAAAAGGTTTTCTTCCTTTTGTAGAAAAAATTTCTTTTCTTTCCCGATATGATTTGCATCCCCTTTGCAGTAAAGGAATAAGTTTTGTTATTACTTTGTTCATTATTTGGTTTATCGGAGCAATTGCTGCTAATATTGTCGGGCGCAAATTTATGCAGATGATGGAGTTAATGATTATTAAAGTTCCTTTATTGGATCGTATTTATCAGTCAATGAGGCAAATTATTCATGCTATGTTTTTTTCTAAAAATGCTTTTCGGCAGGTGGTAATGATTGAATATCCGAGAAAAGGGCTTTATACTTTAGCTTTTGTTACTAATGTTCATCAATCCAAGGAGGAAGAAAGAGGAGCAATCCTGACTTTGTTTATTCCGACTACCCCTAATCCTACTTCAGGGTGGTTTATAATTATTCCCGAAGAAGAGGTTTTGTATCTGGATTTACCCGTACAAGAGGGGATGAAGCTGATTATTTCCGGAGGGGTTGTTTCCCCTGATGGATTTTTTGATTCGTTACCGGTGAGGGGAAAGATCAAAAAATGAAACGATTATTAAAGGGGATAGGGAAAAATATTATTCTTCTGGGAATAGCAAGTTTTTTTAATGATATAAGCAGTGAAATGATTATTGCTATTTTTCCGATGTTTATTGTTTCTTTGGGAGGGGGGGGAATGGCAATAGGCTTAATCGGTGGCTTAGGAAATTCCCTGTCCAGTATATTAAAAGTTCTTTCAGGGTATTGGTCGGATAAAATAGGAAGGAAAAAGATTTTTGTTTTTTGGGGTTATCTTTCTTCGGCAACAGCAAAATTATTTTTCCCTTTTTGTTATCATTGGGGAGATTTGTTATTTTTACGAATGGCGGAAAGAATAGGAAAAGGAATTAGAACTGCTCCACGCGATGCTTTGTTATCAATTTCTGCTGAGCGTAAGGTTCGAGGGAAAGCTTTTGGTATTCACAGAGCAATGGATTCTCTGGGGGCAGTAATGGGAGCCTTATCTGCTTTTTTTTTATTTTGGGTATTTGAATTTTCTTTCAGGCAGATAATAATAGTGGCGGCTGTTATTGGGTTTGTTGCCCTTTTTCCTCTTTTTTGGGTTGAAGAGAAAAAAAATAATGGGGGAGGGGATAAAATAAAAGCAGGATTAAATCACCTGCCCGGAGAATTTAAAAAATATTTGATAGTAGCGGCTTTGTTCTCGTTAAGTAATTTCACTTATATGTTTTTAATTTTAAAATCAAAGATAGTTATGGATAATTTTTTCTCTCCACGACTGGCAATTGCGGTTCCTATTTTACTTTATGTTTGGTTTAATATTATTTATTCCTTTTTTTCTGTTCCTGCAGGGATATTTTCCGATAAAATAGGAAGAAGGGAAGCTCTTTTTATGGGATATTCCATTTATGGTATAACCTATTTAGGGTTTGCAAAAATACATTCTTTGGTTTTGTTTATGTTATTTTTTGCTTTATACGGGCTGGCTTTTGCTTTAATAGAAGGAAATCAACGGGCTTTTGCCAGTGATTTTGTAGAAGAAGAGAGAAGAGGTGTTGCGTTAGGAATGTTTCATACGGTAATTTCGCTGACTACGCTTTTGGCCAGTTTAATTGCCGGGTATTTATGGAATTTAAATACCAAAGCTCCTTTTCTGTATGGAGCAGGAATAAGTTTATTTTCCGCAGTAATGATTTTTTGGGTCAAGCCCCATCGGGCAAAAACGGAAAAAGGGGGAAATAAAGAGTGACTTTAAAAGAAAAAATAAAAGAAAACGCTTCCCTGGCAAAAATAGCTGCGGGGAAAATAAAAAATCTTTCTGCGACAGTTAAAAATGGAATCTTGTTGGCGATAGCAAGTGCTCTGGAAAAAAATGAAAAAGAAATTCTTGAAGCAAACCGAAAGGATTTGCATTTAACCAGAGAAAAAAAATGTTCTTGTGCTTTTATTGAGAGACTGACTTTAACTAGAGAACGGATAAAAAGTATGGCCGATGGATTAAGAAAAGTTGCTTCTTTGCCGGACCCGGTAGGAGAAACAATAGGAGAAATAGTCAGGTATAACGGGTTGAGGATAAAAAAAGTTCGAGTCCCTTTAGGAGTAATTGGGATTATCTATGAGTCTCGTCCTAATGTTACTTGTGATGCTGCCGGATTATGTTTAAAGTCGGGAAATGCCGTTTTACTGAGAGGAGGAAGCTTTGCTTTTAATTCCAATCTTTGTTTAGTTAAAATAATGATAGAGGCGGCTTTACCCAAAGGGTTGCCGGAGGGAAGTATTCAGTTTATAGAAACCACTGAGCGGGAGGCAATAGGGGAATTAATTTGTTTGGATGAATTTATTGATGTAATTATTCCTCGTGGAGGAGAGGAAATGATAAAGAATATTAAATCTAATTCTTCTGTTCCTGTAATTACTCACGGTAAAGGGCTTTGTCATATTTATGTGGATAAGGAAGCAATTCTGGAACAGGCACAAAAAATTTGTTTTAATGCTAAGGTTCAAAGGCCGGGAGTATGTAATGCCATGGAAACGTTATTAATTCATAAAGATATAGCGAAGGAGTTTCTTCCGAAAATGGTAAAAATTTTTGAGGAAGCGGCTGTTGAGTTGAGAGGATGTAAAAAAACGAAAAAGATTGTTTCTTCCATAAAGGAAGCTACGGTTGAAGATTGGGAGACAGAATATCTATCCTTAATTCTATCTATAAAAATTGTAGATAGTTTAAATGAGGCAATAGAACATATAAATCAATACGGTTCACAGCATTCGGAAGCAATAATTACTGAAAACAAAGAAAGAGCAGAACAATTTTTGTCCCGGGTGGATGCCGCCAGTGTTTACTGGAATGCTTCTACGCGGTTTAGTGATGGAGAGGAATTTGGATTGGGTGCGGAAATAGGAATTTCTACACAAAAATTGCATGCACGCGGGCCAATGGGATTACGGGAATTGACCACTTATAAATTTTTAATTTATGGAAACGGACAAATAAGAACGTAAAAAATTGAAGTGTATATACATATCGAAAGAAAGAGTAAGGGGTTAAAAGATGCGGATTGGATTATTAGGAGGAACTTTTAATCCTATTCATTTTGGGCATTTGGTTTTAGCTGAAGAATGCCGGAAAGAAGCTGATTTAGAAAAAATAATATTTATTCCCTCATCAATCCCTCCCCATAAAGAACAAAAAATTGCCGGAGCGGAACATAGATATAATATGGTAAAAAGGGCAACCCGGGGTAATAAAGACTTGATTGTTTCCAGAGTTGAATTGGATAGAAAAGAAATATCTTTTACTTATAAAACAATTCTATATTTTAAAAAAAAATATGCTCAAAACCAAGTCTATTTTATTTTAGGGATAGATAGTGTTTTGGAAATTCATAAATGGAAAAAGAAAAACAAAATTTTAGAGTTTTGTCCTTTTATAGTAGCAACCCGTCCGGGATACCGAATACAAGAAATCCCTTTTGCAGTTAGAAAGATAGTAAAAATAATAAAGATTCCTAAAATTAATATTTCTTCTTCTTTGATTCGGGAAAAAATAAAAACAGGAGAATCTATTAAAAATTTGGTTCCTTTATCAGTAGAAAAGTATATAAAGAAACATAAATTGTATCAACAAATATAATGAGAAAATATTTTTTAAAGAAAAATAATAAGAAATTGATTTTTTCGGGAAGTATTTTGGTTTTGATAATTTGTTCTTTATTTTTGAACGGACAAAGCAAAATAGTGAGAAATATTCACAGAGGAGAGCGAATAAATTTGCTTCTTCTGGAATGTAATTCGGAAAAACGCTCTGAATATTACGGAACTGTTTTATTATTAAGTTATCATCCGGTAAGACGTTTTTTGGATGTAGTAACTATTCCTTCTGCTACGAAGATTAAAAAATCTTCTTTAAAAAAAAGTAAACTGGGAACTATTTATTCAAATATTTGCCGGAATGAAAAAGACAGAAAAAAAGCAGTTCGGACATTGAAAAAGAAAGTCGAAGAAATCTTAGAAATAACAATTCCTTTTTATATGCAGATAGAAACAGAGGAATTTATGAGAGTAATTGATTTATTAGGAGGAATAAAAAGGGTAGGGAAAAAGCATGTTATTTTAGGAGGAAAAGAGTTTCTGGAAGATTTTTATCAGAGAGAAGAAGGAGATTATCAGAGATTAGTTCGTCAGCAAAACCTGCTAAAAGAAATGATAAAAAAATTCAAATGGGTTCCGAATCTTTTTAAAATTCCACAAATAATAAAAGAAAACATGGTTACTAATCTTACTTTAGGGGATATATGGGCAATGTGTTATGAGATAAAAAAAGTTTCCCTGGGAAATATACGTTTCCAAAACTTACCGGGAACGTTAAGGAAAAGGGAACCTTATTATTGGATTTAGAAATATAAACGCCATATTCATCATTCGTTTCGGAGAATAATACTTCGCATCTACTTTCATTAGTGTCGAACTAAGTTTGACAAATATGTTCCAAATTTTTCTGAAAATTAAATTTGAGCGATATTTATTGCGTAACTTTATTAAATTTTTTTCTGTTTTTTTCGGATTAATCGATTGTAATAAGGACATTTTCATTAATATGCCATAAACTCCAAAATGTTTTAAATATTTGAAATTGTAGCGTCGGAATAATCCTAAAACTTGCTCAATTTCATATCTACGATAATGACCGATTATTTTATCTTGTTTTGAATAGTATTTTTTCCTGTGTGGAACTGTAATTACAGCAAATCCTCCTTGTGTTAATATTCTTTTTATTTCAGAGATAGCTAAATCATCATTTTTTACATGCTCTAGCACATCTAAAGCAAGTACCAGGTCAAAAGTATTGTTTT
>JAUVLC010000078.1 GCA_030595925.1 Clostridia bacterium
AGCATTTTAATAAAGCAAACGAATTTGGATATATGGGGAAGATGAGTTTAAAAAAAAATAAAAATTAATTTCAATGAGACTTAGAGTTTTTTTCTGAAAAAACTCTGTAGTCGAATTGATCCTGAGAGACAGGAAGGAGCGAAGGGTTTTATTTAAATTGGAGAAAGACTTAGAGTTTTTTTCTGAAAAAACTCTGTAGTCGAATTGATCCTGAGCACTCCAGCTGAGTTTATCCTGAGCACTTCGCTTTGCTCAGCATAAACTCAGTCGAAGGGCTCAGCATAAACTCCCTTGTAAGGAGTCGAAGGGTCTTGGGTTTCTTACTGCGGGATAGTTCATTTAATTAATGTAAAAGAGGGTAGAAATGATTAATGGAAGGATTACTATTGAAAAGGTGAGGGGGTTTATTAAATTTTTAGTTATAATTGTATGCTGTGTTTCTCCAATATACGCAGATTCTACAAACAAAAAAATTATTAAATTATTCTGGGGCGTTCAGGCGTTAAACAAGAAAATTATTAACAATTTAGTTTTTGAATTAGCAGAAAACCAATATAAATATAGAGGTGAATCTACGGAAAAATATTTACTTAAGGACAGTGAAGGGAGTTTTTGGTTATTTAAAACATATATTGAACCAACTCATGTAAAAAAGGATATAATAGCATATCAATTAGCTCAATTATTCGGACTTACTTTGCCTCTTATCTGTGATATTAGGTTGCCTATTAATGGAGAAATAATATATGGATCAATTCAAAAAATCATGTTTAATGTAACCCCTCTTAAAATGAATTTATTGCCTTGTCAAATAGAAGATATTCAAAAACATCATATTTTAGATTGGCTTATTTCCAATTATGATGTAGCGAAGGATGAGTTTTTGATAAACAAAAAAACTAATGAAATTATTGCTATTGATAAAGATGATGCCTTTTCTGAAGAAAAAACTTTTTCTCCGGGGGACAACCCCTGGGGAAATTCATATTATAGTAAATTTTGCAACAATTACATGAAGGGTCAGATGGATGTTGATTTTACCAGGGTTTTTGAGCTAATAGATTATATTCAGAGTATTGAGAATAGGCTTTTAAAAAAAATAATAAAAAATTCATTGGATAATGTAATGCCTGAATTGGATATAAATGAAACAATCCACTCAGTAATTTCAAAGAAAAAAAACCTCCGAAAAGACTTTATGCTTTTTTATCATAAAACGGCTCAAAAAACGGGAGGAAAAATTTATATTCCATCCAGGAAAAAAACGAACGATTACTCAAAAATTATTTTAAAAAATTTTAAAAAATCAGTTTTTCAAAAAAAACAACATCTTATTTATTTAATGAATAAAAAAGGAGGTAAACAAAAAAATATTGAAGTAGTTTCTTCAAAAAGGTCTTGGTATATGATAGACAGATTAGGGTATCCTCCTAAAGACAAATTTGTTTCATTGGGCATTAAAAATATAGACGATTTAAAAAAATTGAGAAAAGAGGTTTCGAGTTTTTCTGAGAAATTGGCTATAAGTTTATATGTTGAGAAGATTAATGAAGTGTTAAGAGAAAAAGGGTGGCAAAATATTGGGGAAAGCAAACTAAAACGAATTACTGAAAATCCTAAATGTATGGATGTTTCTCAAATAGAATCCACTCTTAGGCTTTTTTATGGAGAGATTAGAAAAACAACTAGTGAATATAAAAATGAAATGGAAAAACATCCCAACAATGTTTTGGCACATTTGAATTATATTCAAAGTCCCCTTGATGATACGGATAAAAAAGAAAGGAAAGAAGAATATAAGCGGAAATTGAATAGAGAACCGGATAATTCAATATATCAACTTGCTTATGGGATTTTGACAGATGACAGTGAATATCTTAAAAAGATAGATGACAAATTTTTGTGGAAATATCTTGCATTAGATTGTTTAGAAAATGGAAAGCAAGGATATAAAAAAGTTATTGCCTTAAATAATGACCAGGATGTTGTTTGTTGGGCACATATACTTCTTGGAAATTTCTTTGAGTATAATCATAGTAAAAAATGCCGATTTGGTGAGGGATTTAATATTGAAGCAGCAATTAATGAATTTAACAAAGCATCTCAGATTAAACCTGATTTAATAGAAAGTCACATGAATTTAGGGATTCTTTATTTGATAATTGGGAAAACAGAGGAAGCTTTAAATGCGTTTAAAGAAATAAACAAATTAAATTCTCAATATGGGGCAGAACATTTTCATTTTGATAAAATAAAAGAAAAGAGATTTTGCAAAGGAGAAAGAGAATATTTAGAAAGTGTAAAGATGAACACACTTTCGGGAGAACATCATTACGTAATGGGTTTATTTTATGCAGTAAAAAAAGACTATAAAAATGCAAAAAAGCATTTTAATAAAGCAAGAGAATTTGGGTATAAATGTGAAAAAGATTTAATATCTACAGAACAATAATTAATTAGGTGTTATGTTTGGAGATGCAGGTGTCCAATTTAAATAAGAGATGGTTTATCTTTATAATTATATTATATACAATATTATCCGGGTTACTATTGAATGCTGATCCCCCTATAGTTGATGAAGAACCCTATTATTTTTTGCTGTCTAAATCCATTGTTTCCGGACAAGGATATAAAAATATATTTTGCCCCGATAGTCTTTCTCATACAGAATATCCCCCTTTTTATCCAATGCTTATGGCTTTAGTTTTAACGATTTTTCCTCAAACGATCATAGGGGTGAAAATACTTTCTATTTTGTTTGGTATTGCTTTTTTAATAGGTATCCATTATTTTCTGTCCATTAAATCTTACAATATAGAAGATCCAAATTTATTACCAAGTAATAGTAAAATAAAACCAAAAATTTTTAAGAGGCAAACCACAACAATTAGTGGATGTTTACTTTTATTACTTATTTGTACTAATCCTTTGTTTTTGGCGTATTCCGTTAGGACAGTAGCAGAAATGAGTTACTTGTTTTTTTCTTTAGCAACTATTTTGTTTTTTGAAAAATATATTGAAAATAATAATACAAATAAGTTGTATTTGTGGATGGGGGGGATTACTTTAATTCTTGCTTTATATACAAAGATGGTAGGGTGGTCATTAGTAATCGCATCTTTATTATATTTTTTTATAAACAAAAAGCATAGAGAATTTTGGTTAATTGGAGGAATATCTTTTTTTTGTTTTCTTCCATGGATAATTAGAAATATTTTAGTTTCTGATCTTCCGATGGAGTATATAACTTCTATTGTCTCAGGATATAAAACTTGCTCTCTAAACATAGCAAAATCAATAATTTTTAATACAATTAGCTATGGGAATGCTATTAAATATATTCTTTTACCGGGTTGTTTCTTACATAAGTTAAGCTGGGAGTTACCATCAGCATTTTCTTTGTTAACTAAATGCAACTATGTTAGTTTTCCTTTTCCATTAGTACTCTCTATCTTTTTAGTCGGTATACTATTATTTGGTTTTTACTTTAAGATTCGACAAAAATTTTCTTTATTGGAAAGTTATGTGATATGTTATTTGTTAGTGCTTTTAATCTGTCCTCCTGATTTTTTCCTGAGTGATGGGAAAAGATATCTTTATCAAATATTACCTTTTTTATCGTATTACTTTTTAAGTGGGCTTTTTGAAATTAGCCGAGAAATAAAATTTTTACATTTTATGGTTAAAAAAACAATTATATTGTCATTGGTATTAATTGTGTTGATTCCCAATTTAATGTGTAGTTTATGTTTGATAAAAGGGAATATCAATTATTTAGTGAATTATAAAAATTTATCAAAAGAAGAAAAAAAAGATTATTATACCCCGTGGTTTAACGTATATTTTACATCTGCTTTGTGGATAAAGGAAAAATTTCCTTTGGATGTGCGTATTATGCATCATTTCCTTATACTTTTTATCTTTATAGTGGACATAAAGCAACTTGGTTTTTTTTGATAGAAGAAAGAATGAATGAAAATTTAGAATTGATTAAAAGTAAAAATGTAGACTATATTGTAATTGGTACTATTGAGGGAGAAAAGATGGTTAAAGGGTTAAATGGAATTAGCGAAGATTTAGTTTTTCTTCCGATACATTCGAGTATTAACTGTATTGAAAAAAATAAGCTTAATGGGGTTAGTATCATCTATAAAATAATTGTTCTTAATTCCAAAATAAAACAACTTTATCAAGAAGGCAGCTATTATTATAATAAAAAAGATTATAGTCAAGCGATATGTAAATTTAAAGAGGCTTTAAAATCCGGTTCTACCTTATTAGGATATTATAATATGGGTGTTGTTTATGAAAAAATAGGGCTGATTAATGAATCTATTAATATGTATAAAAAAGCGTTAGAAATGGAGCCGCATTTTCAAAGAGTAGAAAATAAATTGAACATTTTTTACTCCAAACAATTTTTGAAGCAACAAGGGGAAAGCTTGAAAGGGTATAAGCAATTAGAGATGATTATTTAAAAAATTATGATTACAAAGAAGCGATTGATTCTTATATTAAGGGGATTCGAATTATCAAAAAACAAAGTATAGGTTATAATGTCAAAAATAAAACGGTAATTTCATTTGTTTATTATAATTTAGGTAAAGCTTATTTTACTCAGGGAGACTATGATAAAGCAATAGAGGCTTTCGAGAAATCGGTTAAAATAATGCCGGAGTTTCAATATAAAATAAAACATTGGATTAAGGTTGTCAATAAATTAAAAGAGTAAAAATACAATATAGTATGAATAATTGAAATTTTAAATTGTTTAATGTTTTTAAGGAGGTATTTATCTTGAAGAAGACAAGAAATGGTAAAAAAATAGCATTTTTAATCATAATCATATTTATAGTTGGTTATTTCCACTCACAAATTTATGCGAATAATACTATTGAGAAAATTATTGATTTTATGGAAGAAAGTCAAAAATTGGATAAAGAAATTATTAAACTAATGACATTTGAATTGGCCAATGCGGATGAAAATATACCTAAAATCATTTTAAAAGATTGCGATAATCATCTGTGGATGTTTAAAATTTATAATTCATCTGTTTCTGTAAACAATTCAATTGCTGTATATCAATTAGCTTGTTTATTTGGAGTTAATACCCCATGTATTTATGAAGTTACTATTCCTATTAATGGAAATATGGTTTATGGTTCAATTCAAACTTTTATAGATGGTGCAGAAACGATAGATGATATATTTCCCTGGATGTTATCAAAGAATCAAATTAATTCACTACAACGGCAGCAAATTTTGGATTATTTTGTGTGTAATTATGATGTTGGTGGGGATAATTTTCTTTATGGAAAGGAAGATATTATCGGAATTGATAAAGATGAAGCTTTTTATGGTATCGCAAAGTCACCGCAAGAGTTGTGGAATAAGGATATTTGTTTTAATTACTATAATTGGTTGTGGGATTCCTATGTGAAAAAAAAGGTAGAAGTCGATTTTGAAATTAGTTTTCAGTTAATAGATTATGTTCAAAGTATTAACGCAAAAAAAATGGAATATTTGTTAAAATCTTTTTTTCGTGGTAGAGAAGGATTTTTAAGAGAAATAGTTTCTCATAAAGATAGATTAAAACTTATCTTTGAAAAATTTTACCAAGAATTAGCAGATAAAAGAGGCGAAGATGTTTCGTTCCAGGTAAGTGTTGAAAATAAAGGGAAATATGCACAATTTGTTGTGAAAATGGTGGAAAAGAATGTTTTGAAAAAAAGAAATGTACTTAAGCGTTTACGCTCTAAATTTGATAGAAAGCAGAAAGATCTTGAAATAGTCTTTTCACAAAAAGGATTTGATGAAATGATGAAATTAGAAGATATGTCGAGCAGAAATATTCTTGTTTCATCAAAAAATATTTTAATTAATCTGAAAAAATTGAGAAAAGACTCTTTGAATATTTGTGAAAAATTTGCACTTAGTTTATATATCAATCAGGTTGAAAACATCTTGAAGGAAAAACCCCTTGAATATTTTCTTGAGGAACCAATAAAAGCTATTATTAAAAGTCATAAACAAATAGATATATTTTCTTTTGAGTATATTATGCGTACTTCCTATGGATTACCTCGTAAAACATTCAGTAAGGCTTTGGAAGAATTAAACCAACATCCACAGGATGTTTTAAAACATTTGAGTTTTATTCAATCTATTCTGACTGATAAAGAGAAAAAAATAATTTTTGAAGAATATAAAAAACAAAAGCCTATTGATTCTATTGCTAAATTTATTTGTGGATTGTTATTTGATGAAAAAAAATATGTCAATGAAATAGAAGACTCTTTTGCTTGGAAGTATCTTGGACAGGGGCTGATTTCGTGGTCAGAAGAGGAGAAAGATAATGCAGTTCAAGAATATCAAAAAGCAATAACATTGACTATTGATAGAATAGTTAAATTTTTAGGATATAGGCTATTAGGTTTTATTTACGAACATAATGATCAAAGGGTTCGTTTTGGTAAAGGATTTGATGTCGATAATGCAATTACAAATTATGAAGAAGCACTTGAGATTAAACCCGATTCGGTGGAGGCACTTTTTAATCTGGCAAATTTATATTTAATTAAGCAATTGCCTGCAAAAGCATTGAAAATTTTTAAAGAAATACAAAAAATAGATTCACACTATGCAACAGAACATTTTCATTTTGAAAATATAAAAAAAATATGTGAATATAAAAACGAAGAAGATTGTTTAGAAACTGTAAAGAAAAATACTTTAAGTGGAGAACATCATTATGTATTAGGTTTAGCCTATGCAGTAAAAAAGCAGAACGAATTAGCAAAAAAATATTTTGATCAGGCAAGAGAGTTTGGATATAAAGTTGATGTTGATTTGAAATAAAAAGATGTAATAAACAATAAAAAGTATTTTTTATAACAGGAGAGGATAATGCTTATCAATGGTTTAAAAAATATTTTGAGTAACAAATATTTTTTATTTATTCTTATATTTTATATTATCTTTTCAGGGTTATTGTTAAACACTGATTTGCCTGTGTTTGATGAAGAACCTTATTATTTTTTGCTATCTAAGTCTATTTTTTCCGGTGAAGGGTATAATAATATATTTTATCCTCACAATCCTCCCAATGTGGAGTATCCTCCTTTTTATCCATTACTTATATCACTGGTTTTGATGTTTTTTCCTCAAGGTATTTTAGAATTAAGGATAATTTCTGTTTTATTTGGGGTGGGTTCTTTGGTTGTTATGTGGTTTCTTTTTTTTAATAATTTACAAACAACATATAATAATAAAAGTCAGAAGCCAATTTTGAATTATTATTGGATATTGTTATTTTTTATTGGTACCAATCCCTTTTTTTTGTCCTATTCAGTCAGGATAATAGCCGAAAAATGTTATTTGTTTTTTTCTTTAATAACTATTTTTCTTTTAGAAAAATATATAAGTAAAAGTAACTCGAATAAATTATATTTTTGGATGGGGGGAGCGACCTTAATTCTTGCTTTTTACACAAAAACACTGGGTTTGTCATTAGTAATGGCCATTTTATTATATTTTTTCATCAAAAAAAGGTATAAGGACTTTTTTTTGATGAGTGGATTGTTTATTTTTTTTGTTTCACCCTGGATAATTAGAAACATCTTGGTATCTGGTGTTCCTTCGGAATATTTAAGTTCAATTGTATCGGGGTATAAAATCTATTCGGTAAATATTTTAAAATTAATTTTGTGGAATATGGTTCAATATGGACAATCCATTAAATATATTTTATTTCCAGGTTGTTTTTTGTCCAAATTAATATGGTATTTTCCAGATATGTTTTCCTTAATAAATAAAGGAGAGTATTTTAATTTTCCGTTTCCGGGATTGTGCTCTGTGTTTTTGGGCGGTGTATTATTATTTGGTTTTTATTTTAATACACGAAAAAACCCTTCTTTAATGACAAGTTATATGTTATTTTTTTTCTTAATGCTTTTATTATGTCCTCCTGATTTTATATTGAACGATGGGAATAAATACCTTTATCAAATGTTGCCATTCCTGGCGTATTATTTTGTAAGCGGACTTTTTTTTATTAATCAAGAAGTAAAATTTTTAAGTGTTGGGATAAAAAGGACAATTATATGTTTAGTAGGGTTAATTTTAATTATGCCTAATTTAATTTGTGATTTTCATTTAATAAAAGGAAATATTAACCGTCTGCTAAACTGTAAAAATTTACCCATGGAAGAAAAAGTAGATTATTATGCATCCTGGTTTAATGTGTATTTTATGGCTGCTGCCTGGATAAAAGAAAAAGTACCTTCCGATACTTGTATTATGCATAATGTTCCTTATACTTTTTATCTTTACAGCCGACATAAGACAATTTCTCTTTATTTGGATAAAAACGCAATAAAGAATAATCTGCAAGATATTAGAGATGGAAATGCTGGTTATATTGCTGTAGGAACTCCAATGGAAGAAAAAGTGGTTGAAGAATTAAATAAAGTTAGTGAAAATTATATTTTTATGCCGTTAATCTCTTTTATTAGAGTTGTAGGGAAAAATAAACTTGGTGGTTTTAGTAAAATTTGTAAGATAATCTCTGTTAAACCCCGGATAAAACTACTTTATCAAGAAGGAAGTTATTTTTATAGTAACAAAAATTATAAACAGGCAATATTAAAATTCAAAGAGGCATTACAGATTAGTCCTGATTTGGCAGGATATTATAATCTGGGTATTATTTATGAAAAAATAGGGATGATTACAGAAGCTATCAAGATGTATAAGAGTGCATTAAAAAAAGAACCTAATTTTCAAATAGTGGAAAACAGATTAAATGTTCTTTGCCAGAGAGAATTTGTAAAACAAAATACCCATAATTTAGCAGGATATAAAAAATTAGGGGATTATTATTTTAAAAATCATGATTACCTTGAAGCAATGGATGCTTATACTAAATGCTTGGAAATAAATGATAAACTGAAATTGATGGATAATGATAAAAAAACAATGGATATTTCATCAGTGTATTATAATTTAGGTAAAACTTATTTTACCCAGGGTAATTATGAGAAGGCAGTAGAGGAATTCAAAAAGTCACTTAGGATAAATCCAGAGCTTAAGTATAAGGTAAAACACTATATGAAATTGATTAACAGGTTAAAAAGTTGATATTGAAATTCATTAATGATTTTAAAATAAGTCAAAAGAGGATAAGCAATAGGATCTTTTTGTTTATTCTGGTGTTGTATTTAATACTTGCCGGATTGTTGTTAAATCCTGATTTACCCCTGGAGGGGGACAGTCCCATTTTTTTTAATCTGGCACAATCTATAGCTTCCGGGGTTGGTTATAAAGATATTTATTTTCCTGATAACCCTGATCATATTCAATATCCCCATGGGTATCCCGGCTTATTAGCGATGGTTATTATTTTATTTCCTAAAACCATTGTGGGATTGAAGTTACTTTCTATATTATTTGGGGCGGCATCTTTAATAGTTATTCAAATACTCTTTTCCAATAGATGTAAAACACATAGTGTAAACCTTAAAACTTTTTATTTATCGCTTATTACTTTATTAACCGTTACGAATTTATGGTTTTTGTCTTTTTCCGTAATACTTCTCCCGGAGATGTTTTATTTCTTTTTTTCTTTATTAACCCTTGTAATTAGCAAGGTTTATTTCAAACAGAAAAATTTAGTTAATAAATATTTATGGCTTCTTATCTTTTGTTTAGGACTAACTTTTTATACTAAGGCAATAGGAATATCTTTGCTTTTAGCGATTACGGTATATCTTTTTTTTATAATGAAGGACTCTAAAAAAGGGTTTTTAATTCTGGGTTGGGGAGTTTTTTTAATCGTGCTCTGGATAAAATTTTTACTTTTAATTCCTTCAAAATCCTCTCCGTCCATAATTTCTCAAAATTATATTACCCAATTATTTTCTGATAATGCCTTTTCTTTTTCACCAATGATTAAGTTAGTTTTAAGTAATTTATCCGGCTATTTTCAGTCAATTTCTTCTTTGTTTTTGCCGGTATATTTTTTGGGGGAAGAAACTTTTGAGGCACGGCGTTATTGTTTTCTTTTATATAGCCTAATAAATGAAATAAATTTTTTTAATCTTCAGTCTTTTCTGTTTTTTTCCAGGGTGCTGATTATTTCTATCGGCAGTGTAACTTGTTTTGGTTTTTTACAGCAGTTCAAATATAAGGATTTGAACGAAATTTATGTGACTTGTTATTTGTTGGTTCTTTTGTTTTCCTCAAAAGGAGTTTTATGCTTATAGCAGTAATAGATATCTTTTAATGCTCTTTCCTTTTCTAATCTATTATTTTTTAAAAGGAATTTTGTTGGTTTTAAGCTTTACAAAACAGGGTATAGCAAAGGGGGGGAGTGAAAAACTTGAACATAAAATTTTATATATAATATGCGGGATATTATTAATAGGTAATTTGTTCCCTGCTATTTTTTGGATAAAAAATAATATAAATTATGTATCTAATTACAAACATTTATCTAATAAAGAAAGGAAATATTACCATTCCTTTTTAGTTTGGGATTTTTTTTCATCTGCTTATTGGATAAAAGAAAATACAACAGCGGATGTAGTTGTTATGCATTTTAGTCCGCCGGGTTTTTATCTTTATAGCAAACGCCAGACAGTTTTTTTTGACCAGCTTCCTTATAAATCAAGAGGAACAATGTTAGAAGAGATTAAACTGGTAATAAAAGAGAAAAAAGTGGATTATATCATAAAAAGTTATCAAATACAGGAGGAAATTATTTATCTCTTAAATGAAGAATTAGAAAATTATATTATTATTCCTTTAGTCAGACTTTCCAAAGAGGTTATTTATAAAGTAGTTAGAATTTCTCCGGAAGTAAAATTATTGAATAATGATGGGCTTTATTGGTATAATGAAAGAAATTATGATCAGGCGATTACAATCTTTGAAAAAAGCATAGAAATAAAACCGAATTTTAGCACTTTTTATCAATTAGGGCAGTGTTATGAAGCAAAAAAGATGTTTAAGCTGGCATTGCAAATGTATGAAAAATCAATGTCCTTGCAACCAAATTATGAATTTGCTAAAAGCAAATCTATATCACTATTGCATGTTTTGGAAAACATAAGTAATAAATAAAGGATAAGTCATCTTGGTGGGGGGAGGATGTATATTCAAAAAATAAACTTTACAAAAAATAAATTTTTTTTTTGGTTTTTATTTATATATGTTCTGATAAGTGTATTGTTATTAAATCCTGATCCCCCTTTAACTAACGACGGTCCGTATTATCTTGTTTTAGCCCAATCTGTTGTTTCTCACCATGGATACCGGGACATTTTTCATCCTACTGAAATGCTTGATGTGGAATATCATCCTCTTTATCCGTTATTACTTGCTTTTCT
>JAUVLC010000178.1 GCA_030595925.1 Clostridia bacterium
AAAACTTCAAGTACGGTTCTGTGAGGGGTCGGGATTAATCGGTGTATGGTTGAAATATTGTGGCACCGTCGGGAAACTAGGCGGAAAACAGAGAAAACAAACCTCAACCTGTAGCATTGGGAGAAACCGGCCTACTCGACAAAGAACGGATGGTTTTTGTCTTTGATACTAATAAAGTAAGTTTTAGAAATATTGCAGGTGAGATTGTTTTACCCGTAAAAAAGAAGATAAAAGATGCTTTACAATTTGCCAGGACACCTTTTCTTGTGGCCTTTCAATCGGGCTGGTTTAAATTTATGTTATGTACCGTTCATATTTATTATGGGGCTGATTATGGTGAACAACTGGAACGAAGAATAGAAGAGATAGAAAAGATTGCTAAGTTTTTGGCAAAAAGGGCTAAAGATAAGAAATGTAATTATATTGTGCTGGGAGATTTCAATATTAAACATCCGGAGCACAAAACAATGCAGGCATTGGAAAATAGTGGATTCAAGATTCCCAGTCAGCTAAAGAAATCTACTAACCTTGACCGGACGAAATTTTATGACCAAATTGCCTTTAAGACAAAGGAAAATGAATTAAGATTGGGAGACAGCCCAAAAAATGCAGGTGTCTTTGATTTTTACCAAGCCGTATTTAAAAATGATGAATTTGAAACATACAAGGATTTTATGTCATCGGGGAAAAGAGATATTGGTAAAGACGGTAAACCAAGAAGCAAAACCGGCAAAATAGAGTACTATCAGAAAATATGGCGGACATTTCAAATGTCGGACCACTTACCTTTATGGGTAGAATTAAAAATTGATTTTAGTTATGATTATTTAAAAAATCTAACTTAATGTCTTATTTCCTTTTAAAATGGAATAAAGGGAAATAAAAATTAATGAAAAGGGGAGGTAAAGATGTATAAGCACACTCAGGTTGGTACGTTTGTAGTGGCATTACTGGGAGGAGCGATTTTTTTTGTTGGGTATTTTTCAGGGGCGGCAGAGGTAAACAGTATTGGCGTTTTTATTCTGTCAATAATATTACTTTGTAGTATGATTTTGTTTTTTAAACTTACGGTTGTAGGAAACAAAGATTTTGTTGAAATTAAGTTTGGAATTGGGTTAATTAAGAAAAAATTTTATTTTAAAGAGATTAAAAGTTGTAAAGTAGTTAAAAATAAATGGTGGCATGGTTATGGGATTAGAAAGAGTCCTCGGGGGTGGTTGTTTAATATATCGGGATTAGATGCGGTTGAATTATCAATGAAAAATGAAAAAGTTTATCGAATTGGTACCGATGAGCCGCAAAAACTTAGTGAATTTATTCAAAAAAGTATAACTATTTAAAAAAGTTACATTGCAAGGGGTCAAGTCTGCTATTTTATGGACTTGACCCTTTCTCAAAGGTAAAAAAAAATGGAAAGTAGTGATATTATCAAAAGGCTGAAGGCTTTGTCCAATTTCAAATCCATTGCGGGTATGGCCAAATTTGGAATTACTCCCCAAAAAACTTACGGTGTATCCATTCCTAATCTAAGAAAATTGTCTAGGGAAATAGGAGTAAATCATCAACTTGCCAAAAAACTCTGGTCGTTAAATATAAGGGAACCCAGAATATTGGCCAGTATGATTGATGACCCCCAAATAGTAACAGAAACACAAATAGAAAAGTGGGTAAAAGAGTTTGATTATTGGGAGATTTGTGACCAGTGCTGTATGAATTTTTTTGAAAAAACCGGATTTGCTTATAAAAAATGTTTCCGGTGGAGTTTAAGCAAAAAAGAATTTGTTAAAAGAGCAGGGTTTGTATTAATGGCTCGTCTGGCTGTAAGTGATAAGCAAGCCGAGGATAAAAAATTCGAACAATTTTTTTCGATAATAAAGAGAGAATCTACGGACGAGAGAAATATGGTTAAAAAAGCGGTTAACTGGGCTTTAAGACAAATTGGAAAAAGGAATTGTATTTTAAATAAAAAAGCAATTATTGTTGCTGAAGAAATTAAAAAAATAAACTCCAAAAGTTCACGATGGATAGCTGCCGATGCTATTCGGGAACTAACAGGCAAAGCTGTTCAACTCCGGCTTAGAAAAAAATAGATATAGAAGGCATCAATTAACAGATCAAATATAATGAGTTTTTTTATTTATAAATAGGCTGTCACAAAATGTCCCCCCTCACCTCTTTCCTCTCCCTCGAGGGGAGAGGATGAAAGGAGAGGGTGAAATAAAGCATTGTTGGACATAACAGGAGGGCAAAAATATTTTACCCCCTAAAATTTTCGACGAAAAAGTAGTTTTGTGACAGGCACTTATTTATAAATATCAGGAGAATGAATGAGTAATATAAAGATCTTTTGTTTATTAAGTTTGGTTTTTATTTTTACTGGTGGTTTGGCTTATACACAAACTACCGGGGTTTTTGAGGGTATGGTGCTGAATAAAACAAATAATAAGCCTATAGCTGATGTAGAGCTTAAGATTGAACCAGGCGGAAATATCACCAGGACAGATAGTAAAGGACGGTTTAAATTTGAAAATTTACCGTTAACACAACCGGAAGTAAAAGTTTTTAAATTTGGATTTAATTTATTATTCTTTCCCATAGACTTTATCGAGAATAATAAAGTTAATAAAACAATATATCTTTTGCCGGCGGAAGAGGTTTATCTGGATGAAATTGTAGTAAAGACTAAAAAGAAAAAAATTGAAGGGACCAAGCAGGTTTTAAAAAATCAGAAGCTTAAAAATTCTTCTACGTCATTATTTAATGATACTATGGCTACTTTAAAAAAAATGCCAGGGGTGACCGGTGGTGAGTTTAACGGTTTGCTTCATATTCGCGGAGGAGCTCCTTTTGAAAATATTGCTTTAATGGATGATGTAGTTATTTTGTTTCCCTACCACTGGGGAGGAAAGGTAAGTATTTTTAATCCGGAAATGGTAGATAAAGTAGATTTTTATACCGGTGGTTTTCCGGCAATTTATGGAATGGCTACTTCAGGGGTTATTGATGTAAAAATAAAAGAAGGGAATTTTGAAAAAGTAAAAGGGTTTTTTGATTTATCGGTTACCGGGGCCACCCTGGAATTGGAATCACCTTTGAATTTGTGGGAGC
>JAUVLC010000008.1 GCA_030595925.1 Clostridia bacterium
GTTATGATAGCTAAACCAAACTAACCAAGGAGGCGATATAGTATCAGAAAATGTTTAGATATACCAGGATATAAAACACAAATTTTTAAGAAATCTCTTTATAATTACATTAGATTTCTTGAAAATTTGTTACAAACTTGAGCAAGTTTCAAATCAATAGTAGAAAATTTGAAAATGTTAAAAAAAAGAGTATATCTGCAACATTATCGATTACTAAATCATTGATTAGTTCCACAATAAATACGAATGAACCGGAAGTTATTAGTAGGGGCGACCTTGGTCGCCCAAAGGGTGGGCAAGCTCACCCCTACGCGAAAAATTCGCTATATCGTTCAAAACATATTTTACCTTTATGTTTTTTGTTTTGAATTATTGCTTTTAATTCATTATTAAAGAAAAATTTAATTTGACTAATAACAGTAAAACGGAATAAAAAAAATCTTGACAAAAGAATGGATTTGTGTTATCTTTAAAATGGTAGAAGTGTGAATAAAAGATGAAGGTTGTTATTGACGGGAAAAGCGAAAAGGTAAACCATCTGAAAAGGTGGGGCACAAAGCCACGGGGCTGGAATTAGAGTAAAAGTTAGCCGGGCTACCGAAGGAAATAGTTTCTGAAAGGTAGAACGGTTTTTTTTGTTTATTTAAAATTTGTGAAATAGCCTTTTTATCTTGTTGCCTGCCCGCTAATCTTTAAGGCGGGTCATTCCTGCGAAAGCAGGAATCTATTGATATTTAAAAACATTATAGATTCCGCATCATCTGCCTCAGGCGGAGCGGAATGACAGAATATTTTATTTTTCAGAAGGCTTTAAAGAGTGATAGGTAGTGTCAAAAAAGGTATGAAAGAAAAACAGAAAGAAGTTTGTAGATAAAGGGAAAATCTTCTGTAAATAGGGGGAGGTAGCCGCAGGCTTACTCTATAAAGCCTGTAGTTACATGGACAGAAATCAGAACAGAAATGTGCAGATATTTTTGACATTACTGAGCGATATAAAAGGAGGAAAAAATGAAAGAGAGGGGAAAATATTTAAAGAAAGGGCAGGTGTTAGTTTTTTTCCTCATTTTTATAGCGTTATGTGGTTTAATAGTGATTACCGTGGGAATTGATATTTTCAGGGTTTCTCAAACGAAGATTATGCTTCAGACTGCAACGGATGGGCGGGCTTTACATGTAATTAGTCTTTTTGCTAAGCAATTGAATTTTCTTGCGGATGTTAATAGGCAGATGTTACAGCCAGCAGAGGATACTTATTTTGTACGTTGTAATTATGACAAGATACAAAATTTGGGAGGGATGCAACGCTCAGGAGGAATATGGAGTAGTGATACTGAATTTCGTCCCTGGCATAAAGAAAAGTCACTTGGCGCGGATCATTTTAATCATGAACCCTATGGGTACAATTGGGAATTTCATACCGAGGGACACGGTGGGTGTGTAGTAGGGTCACATGAGGATGACCATACTTGTAATTACCCTGGCTTTGCTTATCAAACTTCGCCTGGGAGTGATTATGATACTTGTACGAAGCAATTTACATCAGTTTCAACTCCCTCTATTTGGGATGAACCACCGAAAGTCAATGAGTTTGATGTTGACGGTGCTGTTTCCGACCCTGAACGGGCATTTCCTTCTATACATAGAATGGAGGAATATAAGGACGACTTTATTAAACCCCGTGCGGATCTTCAAGATACCGTACTAGAAAAAATTGGCGGGGACGGTGGATTAATTATGACTTTAGCAGAAGAAGATTTAGAACTTGGGGAAGGGACAGGGACAAAGGTTTCTCCGGATGTAAGTATGGGGGATGGTTTCGATAACTATAAATATAGTTATTGGAAAACTCATCGCAAAGAGATAGACCTTCCCTATATAGTATGGGACTATCACACAAGTTCTTGGACCCATAGTTATCAATCAGGAACTCAAAGTGGTTTTACTTGTACAGTAAGAAGAGAATGGTGGACTGTTCATAAGGATAGTGATGGGAAAGATCTTACAAAGAAAATTGGCGGATGGTTGTATTTTGACGATGGGGGTGTGAGTGGAGATGCTGTGACAGGGTCATTGAATGTGACCGCGAATAGAGAGATGACCGGGCTTAAATTTGGATCTGAAGATCATATTAAGGAAGCGGATTTTAAGGCAGAAGCTTCGGTAGAATTAGATTCAAGTACAGGGGAGCTATGGCCTGAACCGGATTCTTCTTATAGAATAAAATTTAAATGACAAATAACAGATGTAAAAAAGGGAGTTGATTTTGTATGTGGAGGAATAAAGGACAGGCGGTTGTAGAATTAGCGGTTTTAGTGGTGCTAATCGTGATGATGCTTAATGCATCATTACAAGTAACTAAATTTTTCGAAGCATTACAGAAAACTCAGGCGGCAGCTTATTATGCCGCACAATGTTGGTCGATAGAAAGGCCGCGGCAGATTGACGGAGATGACTTATGGGCAGCTACGGAAAGTGTTAGAAATGGTATAGAAAGTAGAGTAAAAGGTTTTCTTGCAGATGGAGATTCTGTGGGCGGAGATTGTTCCGTTAATTTTGGAGCTGGAAATAACGATTCGCGGGTAGAGGTAACCAACACTGTTAAAATAAATTTTTCCTGGCATGAAATAACTAAAACTATTAAAGGAAAATCAGATGGTGATTTTTATCCGCTATTTAGTAACTAAAAAACAAAAAGGAAATAGAAATTATTGAAGGATGAAAAAGAGGGGCGTTTTGTGATAGAAAAATTGCCTTGACTAATGATAGAATTGATGGTATAATTATAATAGAAGTGGGGAAAAATTCGTTTCTTTGAAACGATTATCCGAAAGGGCAAACTTCGAGAAATCGGAGGGCGCAAAGCCACGGGTCTTTTTTGGAGAGACAGCCGAGCGTACCGATAACTGATGCGTTTAATGATTAAGCAAACGATTAAATTAAAAAAGGCAGCCGAGCTACCGAGATATGTATAAGAATATGTATACATTCAGGGTAACTCGGTTTTTTTTATAAAGAAAATTAGGAGTAGGGGAGAAAAAAATGAATAATATAAAAGGCCATATTATTACTAAAATATTTTCTTGTATTTTGTTAGTGATGTTTTTAGTGGTTTTTTGCGACATTAGAAAATATGCCTATGCGGATGATGCTTATGTGGGGTTTAAAGGAGATATATCACAGTTTTATAAGATGGATGATGTAAATTACATTTCTACCGTGGATGACTATTTATCCGGTATCGGGGGTGATCGCAGCGGGGAGATAAGTTTTGATAAAGCTCACTTTGTTGGCCACGATATAGAATTGCGGGTTTCTGGGAGTGATGCAGTAGGGGCAGGGATGAGTATTAATAACATAGCAGGGGCTCCCGCAGGTTGGTGGGGCCATTTTAAGTGGTGGGCAGGTGGTACCTGGGATTGGATATGCGGCGGAGTTACCCGGATTGGAGGTTTCGTTATTAATGACTTAGTTATTCCTTTTGTTAGTTTTGTATGGAATGGTGCTCTTGATATAGGGTATATTTTTGTAGTAGCTTTGACAGATATAAGTATTTTTCTTTTTAGCTCTACTTTAGATTTAATCGGAGGTATTTTAAACCTTGTAGGGTTGGGAGCAGGGTGGGATGTTCTTTCCCCCAGCTTGCTTCTAGGTTTTGAATGGTTATTGATGGGGGGGCAGGATACACTGTTGAATATTGGTCGTTCCATTAAAGGAGGGGCAGAATTTACCGTTGAGTGGATAAGAGGAAACATAAAACAAATAGCTATACTTATAGCAGCCATTTTAGTTATAATAGCAGCTATTATTATAATAGTAGTGGGAGTTGTGCTTTCCTGGTTAGGTGTAGGGTTACTTCTGATAGCACTTGGTTTAATTTTATTAGGCGCTGCAGCAGTACTATATGGTTTTGGTACGATGGATTTTTCAGAGACGTTTTTAGAAGGTTCATTTATAGAAGGTTGGCAAGCGGGAGCTCTGAATATAGCTCCTATAATAGCAAAAATTGGCTTGTTACTTGTAGCCGCTGGTTTGATTTTCGTTGCAGCTTCTGTGATTTTGGTAATGTTACCAGCTCTTTTTGGGGGTGCCACGATTCTTTCGGTTCTTGGTAGTTTGGCTGTTTTTAAGGTAATAGGAACCATATTTCTTGGTGCTGCGATTACTTGTTTTGGAGCAGCAGGAGTGATGTATTCGATAGGTGAAGGATTGCTTTCTAACTTAGGATTAAAGGGGGATATTGCAAATAATCTTCAGAAGTTTTGTAAAAAAAATGCTTTTAATGCGCTAACTATTGGGGTAGCCTTTTTGGGAATGGCTATGGTCTGTTTTGCTATTCCTCTGTTTCTTTCTTCATTTTCCGGGTTGGGAGCGTTGACTTCATTAGCAGGTATTAAAGGTGCTGCGGCTGCTTTACTTACATTATCAGGTTGGAAAGCTTTGGTTCTTGGATTCCTTAGTTGTGTTGGTGGAATAGCTGCCGTAACCGGAGGATTGATGTTTGCTGGTGGAGGAATAACGGCGTATGCCTGTCTTAATCTCGATGGAAGAGTGGCAAAAATATGGTGGGGAGCGGATATGCAGAGCGGTATAGTCGGGGCGGTAACCAGTCTTACGGAATTTTTTATAGGAACAGCGGTGACATCGCATGGTCTTGAAGGGGGTATTGGAGGTTGGTTATTTAACGCTCAGAAATGGGCGTTTAGTGGTTTTGGAGGATTTCTTGGTAATGTTCCAATATTGGGATGGATTATAAGAGGAATTGGTTTTCTGGCTGCAGCTGTTTTGTGCGGCTTTGAAATGATTGTAACTGTCATTGGAGTGGGCTTACAGATTGCTATGGTTGGACACCAGATGAGTATGATAGGGATGGGTTGGGAGATGAAATTTAATGAAGCTGGGGGTAGCTGGTGGGAACAGACTGGAAACACCAGTTGGTTGGATGTTCCGAAAACAATGGTTGAGGGGTTACTGCAGTTTATAATTGACACTTTTGTAGTCTATCTTAATCCCTGGAATGAAAATTTTCGTCCTGGTTTTGGATTGGGTAATTTAGCAATTATTGTTGGCGGTGGGGCTAAAGGAGCAGGAACGATGGCCGGACTTTTCGGAAAGGCTTTTAAAATTAGTTCAGTAGCTTCGACAGTTGGAAAATTTAAATTGGTTGTGGGTCTCAAAGGTTATATTACCGGTATTGGATTAAAAGGGGGTACACTTCTGGCTAAATTGAAGGGCGCAAACATCGTAGGATCTTTACTATCCAATCCTGTGTTAGTTAAATTTGCAGCAGTTGGTGTTGTGTTAGTTTTAACTTATCCAATTATTGAAGCATTTTTTGGGAACCAGTTTGCTGATATTTTTATGATGGGTGTTCCTCTAATGATGGTTACCCATAAAGGTGGAGAATTATTTAAAGGGAAATTAGAAGGAGGACGATTTGGAGCTATTGAGGTTAAAATAGAAGGGCCGAAAGCAAAGCAGATATTCGAAAGTATGTTAGATGTATTTAGGAAAGAAGAAGGAAAAGAAATAAAAATGCTTGATATTTTAGGAAATGAAAGAACAGTTAAAATCACTCAAAGTTTGAAAAAATATGTGGGGAAAGAGTTATGTAAACAAATGTCGTTTAAAGAGCTTTGTGAACTTAAATTAGGCGACTTAAAAGTCTTTAAGGGGTTGGATTTTAAAAACATGGATGTTAGCGGTTTGAATTTAGCAAAATTATTTGAAATGAAAATGGCCGAGGGGATTTCATGGGGGCAGATAAAAAAATTAATTGACGGAAAAAAATTTAAATTTGAAGGATTTGAAATAAGCGGAAGTGTCCTGGCAAATATGAAAATGGATTTAAAGAATGTAGTAACTGCTAAGTTAGTGAAGGAAATGAGTTTTTCAAAGACAAGTTTTGAGAAAATGTTTGATTTTATTAAAAAGAAAGAAAACAGTAAGATGTTTGAAAGTTTGAAAATGGATACAGCAAAGTTAAAGATGGATGTTGTTATGACCAAGTTGGCAGAATTAGATATAAGGGCTTTAAATAAACTTAAGAACGGAAAAGATATTAAAGGGGTTACTATGGAGTTTCTGAGGAAAAAATTAGGCCGGGAAATAAGTATGAAAGATATAATTGATCTGAAAATAGGCCGTTTAGACGAAATAGAATTGGGAGTGCTTTTTGACGGTGGGAAGGTGGACGGTATAAGTTTAAAGTCTTTGGAGTCTTGTTTAAATATAAAGATAAGTCCCAAAGAGGTAATTCATCTCAAATTTTCTGAGTTTACCGGGGCAGAACTTGAGATGTTTATGGATGGGAAAATGGTTAGAGGACTGGCCGCAAAATCGTTAGCGAAAGCATTAAAAATGGATGTAAAAGACTTAAAGATGGAAGTATTAAAGAAATGTGTCTTAGACAATTTCGGTACAGGAAAAGATATGATAGCCTTTTTAAAAGGGGAATTTAAAATAAGGATTAAAGGCAAAGAGATGGATATGAATGCATTGATAAAAGAAACGGGAATAAAGAAAGCAGATCTTCAACTTGAAATATTGAAAAAGGAATGGAAGGAAATGGTGAAGGAAGGCGTGGGGTTAAATATTATAGAAGGAACCTTAAAAGAAATCGGATTGAAACTAAATGCAAAAGAAATGCAAAGCCTTAAAGTAGAATTATTTCAAACGAAATTAATAGAAATGGTGAAAAACGGCAAGGACATAAAAAATATGGAAGTGTTGGCAAAGGATTTTGGTTTGGAGTTGTTGGTAAAGGATAAAAAGGTCATGGATAATATTCGAATGGAAACAGTTAAGTCAAAGGTAATTATGGAAATAAAAGGAAGCGATACCGGTATAAATTTAAAAGATTTTACTGATGTCAAAATAAATAAGATCGCAAAAGAGTTATTTGGTTCGGAATTCAAACTCGAAGCTAGTGCGATGAAGAATATTAAGATAGAAATATTAAAGTTAAGGCTTATGGAAATATGTAAAGATGGTAAAAAAGTAAGGAATATTAAAGGTATAGCAGAAGAATTTGGTTTGAAATTAAAAGATGCAGAGATAAAAGATATTAAATTAAAAGTGTTTGAATCATTACTCAGGGAGGCAGTAAAAGATAAAAAACTGGAAATAACAGATAATTTGGCGATTCGAAAATTAGCTAAAGAAAAACTTGGTTTAGAGTTAAAAACAGAACAGATAAATAGTTTGCAGTATAAATTTAAATTGGAAAGCTTCAAAGCAGAATTTCTGGATATTAAATTTAGCGAAAATTTTAGAGGAGACTTCTTCTCGTTTCTTAATGGGGATATAAAATTAGACGGTATGGATATAAAGACGCTGGCTGAAAATATGGGCATGAAAGTGGATACGCTTAAAATGCAGATAATTTTGGAGTTAGTAGGTGATGTTAAAATCGGTGAATTCCTTAACGGAAAATGCTCGCTAAAAATAGGTGGGAAGAAATTTATGGTAAAAGAGTTGGCAGAAAATATGGGATGGCCGGAGGTTAAGGCTAATCAATTTAAAGCAGAGTTAGCTAAGGCAGAAATCTTAAAGATGGAAATAAAAAACAGTAAAGATGTAGCTGTTTTTTCTGAATTAAAGAAGTTTATGGACGATGCTAGTTTGGATACAAAGGTAATAGCTGAAACAAAAATAAAACAAATGTTTTCGGCTATGGAGATGAAAGATGTAATAAAATTGTTAGAAAAAAAAGATATGGAGGGGAACCAATTTGGGGGGATAATAAAACAACTATCGGAGGCAGCCGGAATTAAAGCAGAATTGAATAAGATATTAAAAGAGAGTTTTTGTGAGCGGGTGGCAAAAGGGGATATAGCCGCCGTTGAATATGTATCTAAGGTTTTATTCGAAGGAAAAACTGAGAATGTGAAAATAAAGGAATTGCAAAAAGTGTTTTCTCAAGAAATGAAAAGGGTAAATGGACTGGATATAAAAATGACTCCGGAATTTAAAAAGGCTTTGGTAGAAAACATTTTTAAAGATTCCGGTAATGGAGGATTTTCCTCAGCGATGAAACAGAAACTGGCGGAAATTATTTTAACCAAAGATGGGGATATGGCTTTAGGGATATTGGGGAAAGAAATGATGGTATTTAAAAAGTCATCGATATTTAAAGAACTGCTAAAAGAAGAAGGAAAAATAGAGTTTAATAAAGCATTGAAAAAAGAATTAAAATTGGAAATTGACAGGTCCTCTTTAAGTGAAAGTTTGAAGACAGAATTAAAAAAATTTATTGATGAATCAATAAATGAAAAAGGTTTAAAAGAAAAATTATCAAAGAGGTTTAAAGAAGATATAGATGTGATAGAATTTAAAGATTTGCCTGTTGAATCTTTGAAAACAAAAATAGCCGAGAAGGTTAGTGCTAATAAAAATAACGAATTTAAGGATATTTCATTAAAAGCCAAAGAAAGTGCAGAAGTGATTAAATGTGAACAAAAGGCAAGTCAGTTGAAGAATGAATTACCTGGAAAATATCTTGAGGTAGAAACAGCTAAGAAAAACGGCAATTATAAATTGGCTGACCAAAAATGGAAAGAATACAAAAAAATGGAAAACCAAATGATAGTAATGGATGCGTTGGTTAGTGGTAGAAAAAGAATAGATGGGCTAAAAGAAAACCTGGAATTTAAAAGAGGAGAGAAAACTGAAACAATGATAGAAGTTCTTGAAGCAGAGATAAAATTAGAGAAGATTCATCTTGAGATAGTGAGATGCAGAGCAAAAAAATTAGGAGTAGATGCAATAAGTCCGTCAAAGAACATGTTGAGGCTGAAGGAACAGCATAAAACAGCTTTGAAAGATTACAGAAGTTGTAAAGATAAGTTAGAGACAGAGATACAGGGAACGGAAGCACGGTTTGAAAAGTTGGATATTGATGTTCGAGAGTCGATAATAAATGCTGCTAATAATGGAGTTCGTGATCCGAATAAATTGTTAGACGTCAAAGGGATAGACAAGGCTATAATAAAAGGAATAACTGAAACTGATCTTTTGATTATAAAAAGTCAATATGTGATTAAAGGGAAATTTGCCAAATTGTCCGGACAAATGCGCAAATTGACGCAAAAAGAATTTGAAACGAGCCAAAAAAAATTAGATATAATTAATGAAGCAGCAAAAGACCCCAAAAACCCCAATTATTTTAAGAAAAATTCACCGGAAATAGAAATAGGTAACAGCGGGAAAAAAATAAAAATAACTTCAAAAACAGATTTGGCTGATATTAATTTGCTGTTCGAACAAAATTTCCTGTATCAGAGAGGGTTGCTTTTTCATCTGTTATCCGCTAAAGATCTTTTTATTGAGTTAAAAGGTCAAATTAGTGAACTTAAAAAAGAATCAAAATTGAGTTCAGAGCAGCAGGTAAAATTAAAAACATTAATAGAAATGAAGGATAATACAAAGATACGGGTTGAAACGGTGAAGTCTTCGATAAAGGATATTTATGGAGAAGGTAATCTGAAAAAGTGGACGGATTTTAAGAATAAACAGAACGAGATAAGAACGAAAATGGAAGGATTTATGGCAAGTAAAACTAATGCTCTTAAACGTGGTGAGCTTTTTGGAAAAGAGGGGTTTGAAGCAGGATATAAGAATATGTGTAAGGAAGTAACAGGATTGGAACTGGGTAAGATAGATGCCAACACCAAGTTGTCGTTGGATGTTATCTTGGTGGAAACAGTAATGAGTGGTTTTGCCAAAAATAGCAAACAATGGAATGGGAAACTTGATATGGTTAAGTTTCATCAGCAGCGGTCGATGATTGCAGAATTGTTGCGGGATAATACCGTAGCGGTGGGAACCGGAGTAGGAAAAACTATAGGTTTTGAATTGGAAATTGCAATAAGATCTTTAGTAAAAAAGGAAGATATGCAAGCGATGTTGATTGTAGAGAAATCTTCTGCCATTATGAAAACGGTAGAGGGAACGATGGACGGACAGAGTCTTTATCATCAAAAATTTATGGAGAATTTTGGGTTGAAATTGGTTAACGGTGATCAACTCCGGTTGGAAGGGGTAGGAAAACTTACTGAAGCGCTTAACAATCCTAACCAGGTAGTTATTTTTAGTAAAGATGCTTTTGGGCATTTATTTAATATGGTTGAATCAGCAGAGCTTATGAGAGCATTAAAAAAACAAAATGTAGTCAGGTTTGATGAAGTACATATGCCTTTAACCGAACAGATGAGCTATATTATAGGAGGACAGAATTCAAGACCTCTCACTGCAAAAGAATGTAGAGGAATAATTAAATCTTATGAACAAATCGACCGGTTGAAAATGAAGGAAGTAAGAGAAATACCAGGGATGGAAAAGGTAACGGATATGAAAAAAATAAATGAAAAATTAGAAACAACAAAAGAGTTTTGCTATTATAAAAACGCGAAGGCTAAAGATTTTCATTTAAGCAACGAAGCCATTAAAAAAATAAAGGAGATAGCAAAAGACAATGAAATAGAACTATCGGAAATTCATTCTATTTTGTCGGTTGAATTTTTCGGGGAAAAAACGTTCAGCGTAGTAGGAAAAAAAAGGTCGGCAGAAGCGATAAAGGCAGGTCGGGTTGAAGGGGACATTATTCCCTGGAGTGGAGGTAAAGCAGAATATTCTCAAATAATTAGTGACCCGGCACGTTTAGTAGCTTCAGCCTACAAGAATACTAAATTGAAGAATGCCAAATTAAAAATTGGTGAGCAGATTACAGTAGATGGAGTTATGAAAGATTATAACTTACAAGTTTCTAAAACCAAGATGCAGTCATCAATATCAGAGGCTATGCAAAGAAAGACAGGGGCCTCTTATGCCGGAGGAACCGGAACCATAAGAACAGCAAAAGAGTTGCACGCATTCCAGATTGGAAAGGAAACAATAGATATTAGCGGTTCTTATCTGGATTTTAAAAAGGTTAAGGAGATTAAAGAAGTTAAAGACTTTTTAAACAGAGATGGAACAATAAATGAAGTAAACGTAAAAAAGTTTGTTAAGGAGATGTTAGATTCGTATAAAAATGAAAAGCGTCCGGATTTAGACCCAGCCAGGAATAAAATTATTGGGATTAACGATCCTATGTTATATGAGATCGTGCAGAAAGCACTAAAGAAAGAATTGGGAGAAAAGAAGTACAACGAAATAGTTAAAGAGATTGGTCCGGAGACCTCGGAAATTCGGATTAATAAATTTGCAGAGTTAAGTAAGAAAGAAGGACAGATTATCCTTACCAATGAACGGGGCTTGATCGGGGTTGATTTTAAAGGAAATATAGATTTACATATTATCGGAGTAGAAAAATTTACTGCGGATTTGCTCATTCAGGCAATGGGGAGAATTCGTCGAAATAAGGCTGATAAAGGAGATATATTTTTTTATCTTGATAGGGGAGAAGCGGCAAATGTAATGAATTCATTTAAAACAAAGGACGGAATAAAATTAGAAGGCGAGATAACAAAATCAATTACTTCAATGGAAACGAAAATGAAGAGTGAGCTAATGACGGAGATAGGCGAGATTACTGCCTTACAGCAGATGATAGTTAAATCAGAAGGATTAAAATTTCAAATCAAGGAAAGCTTGTGGCATAAAAATGCGATTATGACAATAAAGGATTTAATCGGATATTATGAAATGAATAAGAAGTTCACGGAGGCGAAAATAGCGCGTGAATTTCTGAAAGAGGCACTTCAGATCAAAAAAAATAACGAAGTAAATTTTAAGATGAAAGAATTGACCAGTGGAAAGGAATATATAAAGCAAACAGTGGAGGGTACAGGGGGGACGATAAGGAATTTGCTTGAAGATTTATCAAATAGGAAAGGGTTGGATAGCCATGGCAAAACGCATCTGGGACGCAAAATAGCTGAAATTGATAAGCTACTGACAAGAGACAAAGACGGGAAAATGAAAATTAACAGCGAAGCTTATGAAGTTTTAAAATTTGAAAAAGGGGAAAGTTTTTCTTTTGCTGAAGCGACTACCTTCATAGACATGGTTACAATATCAAAGAATTTTGAAAGGAATATTTTAGAGAGTAGAATTAATAGTGTACAGAATCGGGCACAAACGGTGAGGGTAGAGCGGGCAGCGAATAAAGTGCGGATAGAGGTAGAGAGTAAGGCAAATATTGCAGATGTAGCAACGAAAGTTGATGTGATGTTGGCTGACGGTAAAATAAATAATATTGCTGTTTTAATGTCGGAAAGGATGGCTATAGGAAACCACGCACAGTTAATTGAATGGTATAATACTGCCAGAGAGAAAGGAATTGCTTTAAATATTGTGGTTAATACACTTGATGGGCAGCAAAGACTCTGGACACCGGTAATAAATAATGCTAATAATCAACAGATAACCTGGAAATCTCCTGAGGTAAAAGAGATTTATAAGGAAGGATTTATTAATCCGCTTTTAAATTCAAAAGAAGGAAACATTCCTTTTATGAATCCAACGATACAGTCTCACCAGGTAAAAACGCTTACATTCAGCGAAAAAATGTTGAACCTGAATGAAGTAAGCAAAATGAATTTTGCTAAAGAAACAAATGTTTTTAAAGGACTTGAAAGTAAAACTCTTTTAGGGGAACTTCAGAATTCCAGAAATAGGAAAATAGTAATTCGGGTACCTTCAAATAATGGCAAAGAAATAGCGACTAAAATAGTAGATGATTTAAATGTCTATTTGTATTTTGTAGCTAAGAATAAAAAAATACCTGTAGAACAGGTAATGAAGGAATTGGAAATACGTCCTTTTTCTATAGTTGATGCAAATGGCATGACGATTTATACTACAGCGCTGGCTAAAATAGGGATAATAGAAGGGATAGAAGTTATATCAGTAACCGGTAAGCAATTAAATAGTTGGATAGATTTTGCTGTTTTAAAACGTAGTTTAAGTGATTATGCCAAAACAGCAGATAACGCAGTAGATATAAAAAGAATAGTGGTAAATGTTCCCAAAGGAATAACTAATGAAAAACTCATAATTCTAAAGTCAACTCTGGAAAGTACAGGCAAGAATTATGCTATTGTCTGGGGAAAAACAGCAAAGACAAGAGAAATAGCGATAGTTAAGGAAGGGGGAGTAGAAATACCCTGTATTAATGATCCTAAACTTCAAGCATGGATAGAAAAACCTTTGGTAGAACGAGCTCTTAATCTTAATCAGCAGGGAGAGATGGCAATTAAAAGGATAGAACAAAAACAAACAATGCCGTCCTTACCGAAAATACACGAGCAGATACGTGAACAGATGCAGCAAAAACCGTTACATTTTAAGCCACACATTGTTCCGGGAGTGAATTTTGGGATTCCTTTTACTAAGCTTAAAGGTGCGTTACAAATCAGACAGGGAATTTTGCAAACAGAAGGAAAAGCATATACTTATAATGTAATCAGAATAAAGTCCCTTACTGCGGAAAACATAAAAGAGGTAAAAACACAGATTAAACAAATAGCGGATAATTCCGATTATATCAATATAGAATTACCTGCCGCTAATAAAGGATTAAATAAGGAATTAGGATCATGGGTGATCAAGGAAATAGGTAACAATCGGGTAGAACGGACGGTTAATTTAGTTGTTGACGGTAAGGTTTTCACTAATCAGATGTCGGTAAGAGGGAATGAGTTTATAGAAACGCAAATTGCTAAAGAAGTGGATATGGTTTTTAATCTTCCGCAGGCTGTTTCAGGTACTATGACAAAAGTATCGGGGTTTGAGCATATTATAGGGATTAATAAAAAAATTGAAATTAGAGTGATTGATCAACAAGAGGGTGTATATGCTTTTGATTTAAGTAGGGTAGATAATTCTGTAGAGCTTAATAAAATAGCAACCGAGATAACAAAAACAAACCTTCCGGTAAAGAAAGTCATATTAAGAACCGGAGAAATGAATCAGGAGATTATAAAGAACGAAATAGCTTCTTCCTTATGCGCTAAAAATGTAGATGTTACTACTATAGTCGGCAGAAGTGAAGTTTATAATAGCAATGGTCGATTTAAAGCTCTTTCCAGGTCGGAAAAAGAAGTTTTTATTAAACAGATAGAAAGTGAATTTTTAAGCGACAAACAAATTGAATGGACAGCTAAGGATGAAGTAGTTGTTGCTGTGTTAGGGGAAGGAATAAATAGGGCTGTTGATGTAAGACTGGCGCAGAGGTTGGAGAGTGAAGGGTTGATTATTGATGTAATCAGTCCCGAAAAAGGTGTGGCGGCAGTTAGTGTAAAAGGAGAAAATTTTGATTTTAAAGTGATGAAAAATGTTCTGGATATTCCGGCAAGAGATATAATTGTAGATATCTCTAATATGAATAAGGGACAGCGGCAAAAAGTTCAGGATATGATGGTAAACATGGGGAAGAATGATATGGATAGGAGGATTACTTTAATAGATAGTTCAAAAAGTGGTAGCGAAGGGATTATAAATACTAACAATCCTAATATCAATAAACTTAAAGTAAATTCAAACAGGAAGGCAGAAATTTTTGTACGTCAGATAAAAGATGGATTGGGTAAACGGGAAATTGCCTTAATGGTTGAAGACCGTATAAAGGTACAAGAGATGACTGCAGCTATTTCTAAAACACCAGAAGATATTCAAAGTCCTGTGGTAGGAGGGATCACTTATAATAATAATGTTGTTGCTGATGCCGCTATGGCCGGGGTTATGGGTGGAGTACCGGCTTTTGTAAACTGGAATGATTTAGGGCCACTTCTTTTAGGTAGAAAAGCTTCTATAAATGGTCTAAAAATCGGAGATAAAATTAGTATGGATAAAGTTAACACAGCGATTAAACAAATGATGAAAGATAACCAGGAAAGGATAAATGCGGGGGTAATACAAAGATTAGTTAGAACCAGTTTAGGAGAACAAAAATCAGATATAGTAAAAACCGCTCGAGCGATATTAAAAGAATTACCGGTAGAGAGGCAATCTGAAGTTTTACAAATGGCTCGAATGATTGATATATCACAAAATAGATTTATTAATCCCCATTTAAAGGCGGTAGCAGAAGTATTCGGGATGGATGTGGTATTGTTGGATAATAAAAAAACATTTAAAAAACAAATAAAGGAAAAAATAGAACCAAGGAATGATAATAAGCCCTTAGTGGTAACAATAAAAGGAGAAAGGGGAAAGACTTATCAGCAATTAAATGACCGGGTAAACAAGTTAGAAAATGAATTGACAGGAAATCAGGGGTATGGTTATATGTCCAGATCTTTTGAAGGCGGATTGGTAATAGGAAATAATCCAATTATTATTTCGGATATTAATAATATAGGTGTGGAGGTTCTTTCCGGGTTACAAAGAAATATTGAAATAGCAGCTGAGAAAGGGTATAAATTGGATAGTATTAAAATAAAGGCGGTAAAAGGGGAAAGTTCTCCTAAACAAATAATGAGTATGCTTAGAAGAGATTTAATTCGGGCAGGAATGACGTTTGTTAATAGTAGATTAGGTAACAAGAATGTAATCGTTGTCTCTGGAATAACACAAAAAAATGTTGATAGTTTTGCTTACAATGCTCAAAAAGAAGGAGTTCCTAACCTTGTAAATGTTCGAATTCCTGAAAGAATGAATAATAAAGCTATTCCCCCATCGCCAAAATTACCGGATGTAGGAGAGCTTACTCCGAGAATGATTACAGACAGAAAAGATTTCAAAAATCCCCATATACCTGATTTACTTAGTTTAAAGGGAATTACGGAGATAATCGGATCTAATTAAATATAGTTTTAAAGCAAAAGCAAATGTGTAAATAGAAAAAGTAAATAAAGTTTAATTGTTTTTGGTTAAAGGTAAGGATAAATGTTAAAATTAGCTAAGAGGGAAAACAATTTATTTTTTAAATTAATGGTAATGTGTGTAATTACTTCTTTTGTGGTTACTTCCGTTCCCGAATATAGTTGGGCGCATTTGAGCGGAGTAGTAATTACTGATTTTATTTCCTGCCGGAAAATAGTCGGTGATTTATATCGATTACCCGGGCAGAGTAAATTGATTTCTCCTGCCTTTTTTATGGAACAAATAAATAATGAAAATTTAAGAAAAGAAATAAAACAAGCGATAAACTGTGTTTATATTCGTAGGAATATATCCGGTGAAAGTAAGGGGTTATTTGATACCCGGATATATTTAGAAGTTATAGATGAAAAAATATATGAAACAGCGGAAGAAAGCTCAAAAATTATTGCAGGGTTTTGTCAGAGTCATTTAAACGGTATTAAAAATTTTTTTAATTTGAAATTTAAAAATAATACTTTACTAAGATATATCAAATTAGTTTTTTTTAGCTCAAACTTATCCGTGAATATCTGGGAAGAAAATATTGTTATGCTTAAAAAGCTGGGATTGCCGGTGAATGCTGTGACTATTTTGTTTATGGGGAGGATTTTTCTTTGGTCTTCACGGAATGTATTGCAAACAAGAAAAAAAATTGCTACCAGGAAAAAAAACAGGATAAAGTACAAAACAAAAATAAAAAAATGGAAAAATAAATTCTGTTTAAGCAAATTTGCCGGAATGAATCGTAGTAATTCAAATAGTGAAAGTAGACATACTGTTAATTTGCCTCAGGGGGTAAGAGGATCACCTGCAGGCAATTTCTATAGAAATAGAAGAAAAAGAACAAGCCTAAGAAAAGAGATTATCAATCTTGATACAGGTGATGAAGAGGAAGCAAACAATTCTTTGTTCGTTCACTCCTTTAAAATTTTTCTACAGACAGAACAAACCTTAGAGAATCCAAAAGTTCACTTATTTCTTAAGATTACGACCAAATACATAAACCGCATATTAAACAATTTTATAAAACCAAACCAAATCATTAATAACAAATTCCAGAAAAAAATAACCGTAAAATTTAAATACTTCCTGTATCAAATAGGAAGTATTTTTAATATTAAGAATAAACTACTGTGTTACAACTCTGATTTTTAAAACAATTGTAGTGGCGGCATGAACTTGTACTGAGCTTGTCGAATGTATGACGCCCGTCGGAAAATACAAATTTGGTAGTCGCAAACTTTAGTTTGCGTGAAAACATGGTAATATTTGGTAATAATCAGCAAAAAAGATCACCGGCTGAAGCCGTCGGCTACCGTTTTTCAACAATCTCTTTATGACGCCCGTTGGAAAAAATATTCATTAGCCTAATAAATTGGGTAACTTATTTTTAATATTTAGATATAAAATTAATTATTTGTTTTCAACAGGAGGATGGAAATGTCTTTGATTCAAGGTGCGGACGGAAAATATAGATCGTGGATTAAAATAGTGGCAGGGATAACGTTGAGTTTTTTTATCTCTACTTTTTTACCCAATTATGCTTATGCTCAGGTCTCAATTTTATCCAACGGTATGTCGGCAGAAATGGCTTTGAAAGAGGTAATGATTAATCCTGAAAAATTAAAATTACCTACCAGTTTTGGTAAAATTGTGGATTCTCATATTGGGGATGGAGACAAATTACTTGTTTATATCCAGGATTTGCATGCTAATTATGAAGTGCAAAGCAATATTTATGGTATCCTGGAAAACTTAACTAAAACCTATGATTTAAAGGTGGTGGGGACGGAGGGGACAGAAGGAAATATTGATACCTCTTTACTTTCTAATTTTCCTTTGAAAAAGGTAAAAAAAGAAGTCGTGGAATTTTTTATGAAAAGAGGAGAGATAACCGGGCCGGAATGTCTTTCCATTATGGGTAAAAACCCTCCTCTTTTATATGGTGTGGAAAAAAATGATTTGTATCTTAAGAATCTGGAGATGTACAGGACTTCTCTGGAAGATAGAAAAAAATTAAAAAAATCGTTAAAATCATTAGACATTATTATTGAAGTTCTACAGAAACAAATTTATTCAGCTGAAATTTTAAGCCTGGTAAACAAACTTTCTTCATATCAAAAAAATGAAATCTCTGTGGTTGATTTTGTTCTTTATCTGCAGGCAAAGGCCGGGGAGTGTAAAATAAGTATAGAAAAGAGGTTTAAGAATTTAGCCATATTAGTAAAATTAATTCATTTAAGGCAAAAATTAAATTCAGGTAAAAGTTTACAGATAGAAACAATGGCTATAGTATCAAGACTTTCCAGGATAATGACTGTGGGAGAAATAAGAGAATTAACCCGAAAAAGCCAGGAAAGTAAAGAATTGGAAAGTTATTATTTGTATTTAGAAGATTTAGCCGGGAAATATAAAGTGGATTTAAAATATTACTTTCCTTATTTAGCTACTTATTTCAAGTATATGGAACTTTCACGAAAATTGAATAGCGTGAAATTAGTAGAAGAACAGATAAGATTGGTAGATGAACTGATTAATCTCTGGTGTAGGACTAAAGAAGAAAGAGAAATTATTCATCTGACCAAAGTAATTGAAATAATGAGGAAATTTATTGATATAAAGATGACCGGATGGGATATTGAATATTATCTAAAAAATAAAAAATTTTTTGACCGGGATAAAATTATAAAATTTTTAAAAAAGGAAATAAAAAAATATAGAATAGATCCATCCCGGGATATGCCTCCGGATGCTCTTCCGATGATTCTTGGCCGGTATGATTTGAATAAATTAAATGTTATACCGGATTTTAAGAAGGTTCTTACTACCAGTGAGGAATATTATGCTACTGCCGTTAGCAGAAACGAGTTTCTGCTGGAAAACAGTTTAAAAAAGATGAAAACAGAAGAAGATTCCGTAATAGCTTTGGTTACCGGAGGCTTCCATACCCCGGGAATAACCCAATTAGCTAAAGAAAAAGGCCTTTCCTATGTGGTTGTTTCTCCTAATATTACTCAAGCAGTAGATAGCAGTAGATATTTTGCCCTTTTAGAAGGCAAGCGAACCCTGTATAAAGATTTATTGCTGGAACAAAGTGAACTTTTGCTGGCCGTTGCCTCCGGTTTTATCAATAAGGAATTTTCAAGAAAAATAGTTGGCTTAATTACTAATTCTCTAATTAGAATGTATAAAAATAAAGGATGGTCAATGGAGGACATAAAGGATGAGATTGAGGGTGTTTTTAGCCGAACTAAGGTAAAAAACCCTGAATTTCAGTTTCAATGGGTTGAAGAATTAACTGTGAAAGATAAAAACCGAGAGGTATATTCGTTTAAGGTATTTAAAAGTGATACGGAAGAGAATAAAGGAATAAAAAGTATTTTGGCAAATAGCACAATTAGCGAGGGGAAAAGGGTCTGGTCAAGTAAGTTTATGGATTTGAATGATGCAAAGAAAAAAACATTTGAAATAAAACGGACTCTCACAAGAAAACGGAATTCCCTTAAAGGACAATTAGGTTTACGGATTGCTAATTCGATTAATTTTCTGAAAATGGGTTTGCGGATGCAATATTTTATGCATCTGACAGGAAGGGTGCAGAAAAGAGTTAAACAACAAATTGCAGGCAATATAGCTATAGTTAAAAGTAGCTTTCGTTTCCTTTTTCCGGTTTCACAGGCTATGCCTGCAGGAGAAATTAAAGAAACGGTTGCTGAAAAAATAAAAACAGAAGAAGTTAAGCCTGTTGAAAAAAAGGCAGAAGCGGTTAAGCCATCTGTTGAACCTGTAAAAACCGTAGAAGCATCATTGGATGTAGTTTCTGATTTAGAGCAAGTAAAGGGACTTTATGAGCAAAACTTAACGGAATTTACAACCCCTTCTCCGGAAATTAGTGAAGAGAAAATGAGGGAAGAAGCAAATAAAGGTAAAATCCTTATTCAAAAAGGGAAGTTTGCCATTCTTAATCGGATTGCCCATGGCAAAGGAGTTAATTTAGAAGAAAAGATTAAAGAGTATGCCCAAAGCAAAATAGAAGAGAAACAAGCTCTGGATGCGAAACTATCTGATAACGAGGACTTATCGGAATTGTTAAAGAGTTTAAATAGTGAGTCAACGAAAGATTTTAACAAAGCAATGGAAGAAATCGTCTCGGGTGAAATGAATATTGAATCCGAGAATTTTTGGGAATTAATGGCTTTAAACGATAATGCAGTAGAAATCTGGAAACTTATCTGCAGCGAAATATCTAAACAACAGGCATTAAAAGAAGCGTTAAAACCAATTACAGAAGGATTGACTCAAGAAATCAAGCAAGATTTGCTGGCTGAGCAAGGAGAATTTACCGATAGTATTTTGTATAAAGCACAACTTAATCTTGATTTAGCTTGTTTGATTAATAATACTGATTTTGCTAAAGGATTATATGAAGTTCAGGATTTAGCTGCTTCTTACATAGCGAAAGATGGTGGTGCATTTGTAAAGGTTCGTACGGGTGGAGGGAAAACACTCATTGGTATGTTGCCTGCTTATCTGGTTGCACTGAAAGGAGAAGTTGCCTGTTTTGTTACCCGTGATGCTACATTGGTAAATCAGTTTGTTGAAGATAGCCGGGTACTTGCTTCTATTTTAGGTGTTGATATAGAAACATTTTTACGGGAAGGGAATAATGCAAATACGCCTGACAAGCAACGGGAGATACTCTCTGTCAGTCCAAAGAATCAAAAAATAAGTCGAGGTAAGATTGTGGTTACCACTACCAGTGATTTAGCTTTTACCAAAGGTTCGGATATGAAGCTTAAAAAAGAGGAAAAAGTTATTCCTGAAAAACTTAATTTAATTTTTGATGAAGTGGATATGTCCGGGGCAACACAGGCTACTATGGCTTATGTAGAAGCATTAGGCGCAAAGGCTTTAAAAGATGGTGCATTAAAAGCAGGTATTTTTGCTGATTGGTTAGCTGAGGAATTGGTTGGGGAGGGGGTTGATGAAATTCGTAAAGCAGTGGTAAATGCGGAAGAATCAGGAAAGACAGAAGAATTTTCCTCTAAAACAGGTTTGGTGCAGGTTAATGTTACGGCCGGAAAAAAAGGAACGTTAAACATGGTTTCGGGGGCAGATATTGTTATTAAACAGTCTTACGATACAGCTCAGGCTAAGGGATTAGAGTTGGGAAAATATGAAGAATTTAAAGAGATGGTTGAGTCTCAGCTTACTGCCCAACTTTTACGTGAATTGGGTATCCATTATGCAATTCGGGAAAAAGACGGAAAAATAGAATCTGCGTGTATTGAAGGGGCAACGGGCGCAGTGACTAATCAGCGTGAGAAGAATATTCAGAAAGCTATTGAAATAAAAGAATATAGAAAACGCAATTTTGAAGGGCAAATCCTGGGGGAATCACAGACCAATAATAGTCTTACCATTCATTCTCTTATTGGACATGCTGCTCAATCTAAAGGTCTTATAGCGGGAATGAGTGGTACATACGGTGAGGTTGTAAGGAGAGAATTGGCAAAAACGGCGCAGAAAGATATTTCTCTTATTGGAATAGATGTGCCTGACCATTATAAGAGCGTAGCTAAAGACGAGGGATTTATTTCCGGAGATACGGACATTTCTACTATGAAAGGTGTTCTTAATTGGATTAGTAAAATAAAAAATGAAAGAAAAGGTGCACCAATGATGATTGCTTTGAATTCAGATAATGCCGCACGATGGGTAATTGAACAGGTTAAAGAATCATGTAATTTAGGAGAACTTGCTTACGGAAAATATAAGAAAATTAAAGTGGTTGGACCGGAGACTACCCTTGAAGAGATGGCCGATATAGAGGCTCAGCGCAAGCCGGATACCCTGGTTTTTTACATGGTTTCTGAAGCTACTTCTGATTCCCAGATAGAATTTATTCGTAAACATGGTGGTCAGCCGGATACATTACTTATTGGCGGAAAAAGTATCGGACGCGGATTCGATGCTAAATTTGGAACGATTAAAATTGGCGAGATTAAAAAGCAAATAAAACAGATGTTGGGAAACACAGAAATGGCTGAAAGTACTACTTCCTTAATGATGAGAATGCTTGATGATTTAAGGGCTGACCGGGATACAAAGAGCAGAGAAGAAAAGGAGAAAAATGTTCAAAAATACTTTGATATTGTGCATAATCTGTTAGAAGAAAAAGGAGTTAGTCAAGATATATTAGCTGAATTTAAAGAAATGGAGCGTCGGATATTTGCCCGTGAGATCTATGGTTTTCAAGAAGCATATCAGGAAGATGACTTAACCCTTGAGGAAACAGACCAGAGAAAAGGAAGGATTGCCCGTCAAGAGGCTCCTGGTTCAGCATGGAAGATAGTTTGTTATCAAGAGGGACAAAGTAAATTTAGGGATATGGCTGACATTGAACAGGGAATTGAATCTCCGTTGACCAATATGTCGGGATTAGTTACGATACTTAAATCCCTTATGGCAAGAAAAATTAGTCTAAAAGAAGCATTTAAAGAGGCTACCCAAATTTCGTTAATTGATAAATTACGCGTATTTGAAAATTCCGGGCAGGCTGCTTTTCGTAAAAAGGACACCTTACGTAAAGAGTACATAAAACTTTCTCAACGCAAAAACGAGATAGAAGAGAAACTTGATAGGTTGGAAAAAATAGAAGAGCAGGAAAGACCGGTATTGGAGAAAGAATTAGAAGCAATAAAAAAGGATATTGCAGAAATAGATGAAAAAACAATCGAGCTTAAAAAATATGCTATAAACAGATTAGAAACAAGTGATTCCCATTATCGATTGGCTACAAGGAACCGCAGCCTTGCGGCTACCGGGTTTTATGAAAAAACAGAAAGAGCCCGTTGGAGTATTTTTAAAACCGAGGTTGGTAAACGTAGTATCCTAAATTGGATTGCTCAGGCAATGAAGATAAAACAATCTTTCGATCAAAAGATATTAGCCAGAGCAATGCTTAAAACAGAGATTAAAGGTTATAAAAAACTTTCTAAGAAAGAAAAAGACCCTGGCCAACTTAGCGAAGCCTATGAGCGAATGATTCGCCGTTTGGAAGGAGCTTTAAATATCGAACTGAAAAATTTAACCGAAGAAGCCCTTACCTCCAAAGAATTAAAAACTAAACAGGTTGTTAATTCTGTAATGCAGGAAATTAGCAAACGGGGAGAAGAGAATATTTTTTATGTAAATCCAAAGAGTAAAACAGGTGTTCTTGATGATGCTTTCAATCTGCTTAAATCCGAATATATTGAATATGCAGAAAACCTGCAGCAGAAGAATATGGCTATTCCTTTGATTCCTGATTTTTTTAAGGTACAAGCTTATAAAATAGCCCTTTTTTACCGGCATCAGAAAGATATGAGCAGGATTGTTTCTTGTATGACTCGGGCGATGAAAGAAGAGTGGAATAAAAAAATAACTGCTGAGGATTTAGATAAAAATAACGCTGGTGTTGATCTTGAAGCAATTATTCAAGAAGCAGAAGTTGCTATGCCCGGTATTCTTCAGAGGGGTGAGTTAATGGCAGGGCAAGAGGAGAAAAAATTAAAGACGCAAGTGGCAAAGGGTTTAAATAAAAGTATTTCCTTTGTTTCTAATTTTATGTGGGGTGCACGGGGAAGGGTCTTCGGTAAAATGGAGGGAAAAGTAAAAACAGTTGCTGAAAAACGGGGTGTAGGGATAAGTGTCTTACCGGCGGTAAGGGGGATTGGCCCTTCTCATAATCAGATGAAGGTTGCAGAATACAAAGAGGAAAGTGCACAACAGGTTGAAGAGGAAAATAACTGGAGGGAAAATAATATAATAACAGTAGAGTGTCAGGATTTGGTCAGGGAGCTTCGTCTTGAAGTAAAGGAGGAAGAAAAAAAACCGCCATCGGAAGGTGAAACGGAAAAAATCGAGGAAAAAACAGAAAAAGAGGTTGTAGAAAAGGATGTTACTCCTGCACCTGTTTTGACTAACGAAATGATTGCCGGTTTCGGAGGAGATGCTGATGAAATAAAGAAGGGTTTGGATAATATTTCTCTTAATATTGCTAACGTAAACGCAGACACGAAACCGGAAGAGGTTAACAAAATTTATGAAGAATTAAATGGTGTCCGCCGGAAGATTTCCGAGCTTAGCCGTAAATGTCGGGGTGTAGAAGTCCCGGTAGATTTGAGTAATGAACTTAAGGATACATTTGAAAAGGTGACAAGTGAACTTGGGGAACTTAATAATCAGGCAATTAAGTTAAATAGACAGCTTGATGAGAAAACAGGTGTGCATATAGTTCCTTCTCGCATTAGTATAACGAAAGCTATCAAAAAGATTGATGAGAGAATTTTAACCTTTACCAAGAACATTGCTTCCAACAAATTGGGTAAACCGGTTTTAATACTTTCTTTAGGGGCAGTATTTGCTGGTTTTCTTTTTATTCTTCTTAGTGGTTTTTCTTTTGGTATGTTTCCTATTTTAGGTTTAGCTTTGACACCATTAATGACTACTTTTTCTTTCTTTAAAAAAGTTAAGGAAGAAAAGAAAGAACCTGATAAATCCAAGGCTGGAGTAGTTGGTAAATTAATGAGCGGTATTACCGGCAAGTTTAAATCTCTTAGTGGTGGAGGTGGGCCTCCGGCATCCTGGACCAATCTTTTTATTGCCGGTATAAGTCTCGTTGTAATTGGTATCGCTTTAGCTCTTGGTCCGGCAGTTCTTTTAGTCGGTGGGATAGCTCTTCCTGCCGGGATTGCTCTGGCAGGATTTAGTGCTGGTCCTTTAGGTGGTCCTATAATGTTGATTTTTATGGCTACTTCTCTGCTTAAAATGAGTAAGCTACCGGATAGGATTGCTAACTGGATTGCCAAACCATTGAGTAAGCAGAAGCAAAAACGAGAAAATGTGAAGGCGTTAACTGAACTCAAACTACGTCTTGAACAAAATATTCGTGAAAAGAAAGAAAATATCCCTCCTCCTATAGAAAAGTTGAAAATAGAGGCAAGAAATATGGCAGGAATTCCAGTAGAGATACCAGAGGAAGAATTAGAACAAAAATTAGAACCAGCAAAGTGGGAACGCTATAATAATGTTCTTACCGGCTTAGAGAAATACTGGCATAGTGTAGAAAGAGAGCTTTTAAAAGAGGCACTTAGCCAGAGTGAAAAGGATATTACTGTTGCCGCCAAGCTAAATAAGACGGTAAATGATGCCGCCATTGCTGCTTTTTCTGGATTGCGGATGGGCATTGAAAGGAATAAGAGAAAAGAAACATTACCTCCTCCTGAAAAATTACGGGAGCTTTCCTATACTCAAATTGGGAAAGATATTCCCGAAGAGGAAAGAGAAGCAGAAGCCGATAAAATAGCGAAACATTTAGAAGAATACTGGTTTACCTCCGAGCAGGAACTTTTGGAGGAACGAATTACTCAAGCCAAAGAAGATATGGGTAATATGGTTAAAATAGCAGAGGTTCCCCGCTGGGAATTAATTGCTAAATATGCCGAAGGGATTGCCCAGGCAAAAGAGAAAGAACCTTTACGCAAGCAAGAAGAAAGGAAATTATCTTCTCATATTGCCGCAGAATGGTCTATTCAGGAAAATCCCGGGAAAATCTTTAAGTCTTATAATACATTAATTACTTCAATCAAGGAATCTAAATATTTGGAAGAGGAGGCAAAAACAACTCTTATTAATGCGGCTAATGAAAAAATTACGAGATATATTACAGGATTATTAGCAACATGGTCTGTGCAAACAGAATCGGCAAGTATCTTTAAATCTCAAAGGGTATTAATCAAGTTAATTGAAGAATCCAAATATTTGGAAAAAGAGGCAAAAGAGGGACTAATTAATAAGATTAATCAGAAGCTTACTGAATATATTGAAGAGGTATTGGCAACCTGGTCGAGTCAGAGAAAACCCGCTGATGTTTTTAAGGCTCAGGCGAGGTTAATTGAATTAATTAAACAATCTAAATATTTGGAAAAGGAGGCAAAAACAGTTCTTATTAATGCGGCCAATGAAAGGATTATTGAATATATAAATGAGGTGGTAGCGGAATGGTCGATTCAGAAAAAGGTTAAAAATATCTTAAAATCTCAGAAGGTATTAATTAGTTTGATAGAAGAATCCGAATATTTGGAGGATGGTAAGAAAACAGTTCTTATTAATAGAATTAATCAAAGGATTAATGAATTAGACAAGGAAAGAAAGGAATATTTTAAAAAGGAAGTAGTAGAGGCTGAGGTTCCGGAAGTAGAGGAAGCAGTGGTGGTCAAGGTTCCGGAAACGGAAGTAAAAGAAGAAATAGAGAAATACATTGAGAAAAGAATAATCGCAATAAAGGTAAATGAAGGAACAAAGCGGGGAATAGTTAGTGTAGATGTTTCAGGGGTAAAAGAAGGTGAATTAACTGCTGAAGCAAAAGAGGAAATAAACAAGATACTTGAGAAATGGCAAGACGATAAAAGCGTTAATAAGGTTATTTTGATTATTCCAGCGAGCGTAAGTTGGGGAAAGATTAAGCTACCTAAAAAAATGAGAAGTAGTATAGTTATAAAGGATAATGGTAAATGGGCTATTGCTTCTTCTTATAAAGATAAGGAAGTTAAATCGTTGATAAATGAGTATGAAGTTATAGATGATAAAGCACTGGCGGAGATAAAAGAGCGGTTGCTTACGGCTACACCTGAACCAGTGTCTGATATCCCGCAAGGAGTAAAGCAAGGTTTTGGAGTAACGGCAAGGCCATTTATCGCTGTGCATCAAGGTATAGAGGAGCAAGTTAATGCTATTCTTGAGGGATTAAAACTGAGGAGGAGAGAGGTTATTTTAACCTCGAAAGAAAAGGGAAAGATTACTGCTGCTTTGGGTTTATTAAATAATGAATTTCCTAAATTCGCTGCAGGCGAAGAATTATCCGAAGAGATATCTGCTGCTATCCAGGAAAATCTAAAAGAGTTCATCGAAAATCCAGAAATGCTGAAGGTTATTGAGGATAAATGGTTTGTTAGAGATGATTCGGGGGAAATTACTGCCTGGGTAGGGGCGTTTTTAGATGGACCGGATACATTTCTTTTAAAAGCAATGGTTGGGGGAGCAACAGAGCAACAATTAGCCGGTGGTATCTTACATGAGCTATTGGAAAGAAATGGGATAAAACATAATGAGGCAGTAGATTTAATTAATAAGTTTGTCGGTAATGAATCAGTGGAAGAACGGATGGAAAAGATTGCTTTGGAAGACAGAGAGAAAGAACCGGAACCGAAGGTTCAAGAAAAAATTGCATTAATCATGGCTGAAAATATTAAACAATTAGTTAAAGAATTGGGATGTTATGATGATGGAGTATCTGAAGATTTGATTAAAATGGTTAGTAGTTGGAATTTGGAGGAAAAGCCTTTTCTTGAAGAAATCTATGAACAGCTTAATCGGGCAAGGCAAAAATACAAGGACGGTAAGATATCCGAAGAGGTGCTTAACGAAAGAGAATTTATTTTGATAGAGCTTCTTAGCCAAAAAATTAAAGAAGAAATTGATTTAAACACGGATAATACTAAATTCTTTGATTTAGTCGAAGTCATCAAAAGTAAGCAAGCTCAGTGTATCGGTTACTCGCAGTTGATTTATATATTAGGCAGTTCTCTCGGCTTTGTAGTTGATATTGTAAATCTGGAGAATTTAGATAAATTTAGAGAAGAAACGAGTCAGTTAGAAGGTGAAGGACATGTAAGTTGCTTACTGAAACTCTCTAATGGTGAGAGTGTAGTAGTTGATTTATCCTTTGAACCAATAATAATAAGTAAGCCATTTATTTTAGAAAAGGTATTTAGTAAAGTCAATCATTATTGGGAACTCAGAGATGAAAATATTCCCTTACCTTTAAGTCTATATCCAAAAATACAAATACTCAATGGTGATGGATTGGTTGCCTGGGTATATAATAATCGCGCAATGGTTGATTATAAATTGGGCAATTATGATCAAGCCCTTTCTAACTGTAATAAAGCTATTGAACTTAATCCAGAATTTGCTATGGCTTATAATAATAAAGGAGCTATTTATTCCATGGAGGAAGAATATGATAAAGCCATTCTTGCTGTTACTCAGGCTATTGAGTTTATTCCAGAAAATGATGATTTCTATGTCAATAGAGGAATTGTTTATGCTGAGTTAAAAGAATATCAGCAGGCCATTACTGATTTTAATACGGCGATTAAGCTTAATACAGAAAGTGCTGAGGCTTATTGTTGTCGAGGACTTTCTTATGCCTATTTAGAGGAATTTGAAAAAGCTAAACAAGACCTAATTAGAGCAGTCAGCCTCAATCCAGACTTAGAGGCAGAGATTAAAAATGAGATAGAAGAATCGGGATTAAGTCTCGAATTTGAAGAAATTGTAAGAGGTAAAAAAAGTGTCGTTGGCAAGAAAGTTTTTAGCATATTTTTAGCAATAATAGGGTCGACTATATTCGGGTTATTTATAGGTACAGGTGCTATTGGTATAGCGGCGGCAGCGCCGGAAGTGGCGATAACAACAGGAATAATGTTAAATTTCCCGGTGATCGGAATGGTAGTGTTGGGTATTGTGTCAATGGGTATGGTTTTGAAATGGATAGTAAAAACAAAAGGAATAAGAGGCGAACCCCGGATAATAGATTCTAGTATGGACCCATCCAGTGATGATATAACTCAGATTAACTATAGTGATGGAACAGAAGTATTCATTTATCAGCCTAATTATAGAGAATTTTGTGACTATTTTGGACAAGAGGCAATAGAGCATTTATTTGTTGGTCTGGCAGGCAGGAATTTCCTTAAAAAAGTGACTGGTTTACGTACGCGTGCTGACATTCCACAAATTTTTGGGTCAGCTCCATCACTTGAAGATACAGTAAAAGGAAAATTGGTAAGGACTGACTTTGGATCATTCAGAAGACATATTATAGAAGATAGAGTGGAAGTAAAGGTTCCTGGAGATTCTGAACGTCACGCAAAAGTATCAAGGCAGAATTTCTCTTTTGCTATAGGTTTATTAAGAAAATACGGTCAGAAAGCAAAAGATATATTATTTGAGCCAATAATGTTCATTGAATTACCCAAAGAAAAATGTAGTCTTTATCGTGGAAAATTTAGTTACAAGGATTTAAATATAGCTGTTTATAAACATTATGAATCGCGAAGGTTTAATCATGTTACACACGGATACATAAAAGAAGTTGCTGAACATACTGGTAAAGATGAAAAATATCTTTATTACCAGATGGCAACTATGCCTTCTAAAATATTGAGAATGTTTCACGATGCTGGGATAATGCTTTGTGGGGAAGCGCATCTTAATAACTTTGCTCTTACTAAAGAAGGAGAAGTAAGATTTGTCAGTGATTTTGGGGCAGCCAAAAAAATATCCAAAGGTGGCAAATCTTTATCATCAAAATTTCAAGATTTCTTTTATGAAAATTTCTTTTATGAAAAAGTCGCAGAATTTAATTTGTTAATTACTGCTGTTGAAATGTCTGCACGTTTTGTTTCACTATTTAACGTATCGTTGATATTAGGTGCAGGTATTATTCTGCCGGCTGCGATATCCGTATTGTTGGGATTATTGTTAGGTGCTCCTTTTTTGATTTTCTTCATTACATTTTTCCTTGTGACATTCTTCTTTGTAATAGAACCACAAATAATAAGACCACGAATAACAACACCACGACACTTTCTATCGTCTTTACGCCTTAAGCAAATACTTATCCATGCCGGCTGTGACAAAAAACAGATACCACAACTTGTTAAGCAAGCTAAACGGGCATATCATTCTATAGATACTGATACAGCAAAGTCAGGAGGTACTGCCAAAAAAGTTTTTAGCATATTTTTAGCAGTAATAGGATTGGGTATATTTGGGTTATTTACAGGGATAGGTGGTATTGGTACAGCGGCGGCAGTGCCGGGAGTGGCGATAACAACAGGAATAATGTTAAATTTCCCGGTGATCGGAATGGTAGTGTTGGGTATTGTGTCAATGGGTTTAATTTTGGGTTGGATAATAAAAGCAATAGGAATGAGAGCCGGGCCCTGGATAATAGATAGATTTCTCAATAATCTTCCCCCAAGCATTCGAAATGCCCTGCCTATATTAATGGTCGTACCCCAACCAACGGTAGAAAGAGATTTTATAATTCCACAAGAGACTTTAAATGCCTTTTATGAAAATTGTCCGGATGAGGTAAAAAAAGACGCTAACAAAGTTAATGGATATTTGGAATTGATTAAAAAATTAGGGGTTGTAGTGGATGAAATGGATATAGAGGAATTATTCACAATTAGTATTCCTGAGTTTTTCCGGGCATGTCCTGATGAAGTATGGCGGGATGATAAGAAATTTGAATTAATTTTTAACCGCTCAATGAAGGCAGCAAAGGAAGGAATGGACATAAATGCGTTATTTGAATATACTCTTCCTTCATTTTTTAAGCTATGTCTTGCAAAAGTAAAGAGAGATTATAATAAATTAGAAAAATATTTGGGAGTAATCTTCGATTTAGGGATAAGAGCGAAAGAAAAGGAAATGCCGATAGGTTATTTATACAGAATTAGCCTTCCTGAATTTTTCCAGGTATGTCCCGATGAGATATGGAATAATGAAAAGTCATTTAAATACATTTTTGATTTGGGAATGACGATGATAAAGAAAGGGATATCTGGAGGTGAGTTATGTAGTTTATACCAGCATATGCTTACTGAATTCTTCATGTTATCTCACAAAAAAGTGTGGAAGGATTATAATAATTTGAAATTAGTTTTTGATACAGGAATAAAGATAACAGAGATAGAAAACGAAAAGATTAATATGTCTTATTTATTTAGACTTCTACATATTTCACAGATAGAAAAATCGGGTGACCTACTTGTTTTATTTATCAAGAAAGTTTTTGATGAAGCATTAAATGTGCAAATTGAAACAGGAAAAAAACCTGTTTTAGCATTTATGTTTACCGGTGCTGAGCCTCTCTTTCGGGTTGCTGAAATAATTAAAAAAGGTGATTCTAAATATGATAATATCGAGCTTAAACCACTTTATTATACGACAAAAATAAAGAACAGTCCTAATAAAGAACAGAAGAAAAAGTATCTTGATTCCCAAGGTATTTTTAAGGACAAAAATGAAATTTTTCTGATAGGGACAGGAATTCGGGATACTGTACCTACTGTACCTATAGATATTTGGCGCGTTTTATCTCAACCTGTTAATTTTAGAGTTCGGATGTTTACTTACGATGAGGAATCAGCTAAACAGACAATAAGTGATTTTCCTACGAGTTTAGATATTTTGCAAGTTATAAAGCCAAATACTATTGAGAGATTAGACGGATATGTGAGACAGAGAGAAATAGATAACTTAGTTAATGTTGTGGAAGACGAAATGTCTCATGAATATCAATCTCCAAGGTCAATAGAAGAAGTTCAAAGCGGGCTTAAGAAGACAGCTTTGCCAATTTTATATGAAATTGGTGAAAAAGTATTGAGACAGTGCGTTGAAAATCTTTTGTTAAATGAAAAGGATGTAGAGCGAGCGGTTAAAGATAATGATTTGAGAGGATTTGAAAAAACTCAAAAGAAGGAACCTTCTGTTTTTGTAGAATCGCTAAAGATAATCAAAAAAAAGTATGCAGGTCTTCGAGCTCAATATAAGAAAAAACCTCTTGCTCATTTGCCAGCGGCAGAATTAATTGAGGATGAAAAGGTTTTAAAAAAAGTTGAAGAGATTGTTATTGAGCTTATGCTTGCTGAAATTGAAAAGAGCAGGTTAGTGAATATTGCATCAGGTTTGGAAGTTGATGTATTAACTAATCCAAATAAGAGTTATGTTGTAAAAAGAATTAGAGGAGGTTCTGCTGATTTTTATAACCTGGCTAAAGAGCGGCTCGGTGGATTAGTTGCACCCTTTATTCTTATTGAAGGTGACCGAAAAGCAATTCAGGAAAAAGCTCAAACCTATATTGACGAAAATGGAAAAGAGAAAACAATTGATGTTCTGAAGCGGATTAAAGATTTGTCTAAAGTTGGTGATATTGAAGGTACTAAAAAAATTATAACTGAATGGATTGAAGTTTATCGTGATGTAGTTAAGCGGGGAGTATTTCTTGAGGATTTTAACATGCATAATTTTGTATTTGATCAGAAAGATAGAATAGTTTGTATTGATGTTGAATATTGTAAAAGAGATTTAACAACATTCGATTTACCGACACTTGAAGATACAATTGTGTATAATTGTGATAAATTATTAGATATCAATGAAGACTTCGCAAAATTTTTTAAAGAGAGGATTAGAACGGGTTTAGGATTTGATTATGATAAAAGCGAAAGAACACTTAGTATTGACAGGGACTATTTAAATAATATCAAGAACACTGATAAACCGCAAAAAGTCATTTATCTTGGGGGAAAGGAGATAAGAGAACAACTTCTAAAAAGAATCAAAAAAAAGTATGCGGGTGTTCGAATTCAATATAAGAAAAAAGCTCTTGCTCATTGGCGAGCGGCAGTATTAGATGAGAATCACAATAATTACGGTTTTATTGAGAAGGAGATAGGGGACGAAAAATTTTTTGCTGATTCTCCGAAGCAAGAAAGAAACATTGTTGATAAAATAAAAAATAAAATAGAGAACTTGCCCGATACCCAGAAATATTCCATTTCGTTGAAGATATCAGAAGAGAAGGAAATAAAATTAGTTTTAACAAAAGAAGACTATAAAGCAGGAATGAGTGAAAGTGCTTTGCTTAGTTTATTAAGTAAGGCATTAGCTTTAGAAAAAAAATTAAAGGATGATATAAATTATGATAATTTGAATGAAGAAATTATATTAGCCCTGCTTGACAAATCCCGCCATTTATCCGAAGACTGCGATAACAATAACTTTGTTGGAATAAACAAATCCATTCTTGAAATTAAAGACGAAAGAATACGAAATACACTCTCAATCGTAGCTTTTATGCACGAGTTAAGGCATGAGGCAACAGGGAAAGACGATGATGCTTTTGAACAGGAGCAATTAGAAAAAGACATCAAACTCACCCTCCATTTTTTAGAAAAGGAAAATATTCTGGTTGATAATTATATCAAGGCGTTAGAGTTTGTATTAGGAAAAGAAGCTCCATATTATAAAGAAATGTTAATTGTAAGAAATATACTTTTAAATGAAACTATCAATCCGGATGATTTAAGAGGGCCTGTTTTTGATGAAGATATTGAATCTTACAAAAAAGGACAAGATTTTCCTGATGGACCAAATGTTGTTAATTATCATAAAAAAATTAAAATTAGGATTGATGGTGATAAAACAGAAGTTTTTATCTGCATGGAGAAAAAAGATAACTCTTTAAATATCTTAAATATAAATAAGGAAGAAAATATAGATGCAGGTTTTAGTAAAAAATTTATTAAAGATATGTTTAATATTTTTCCTGAAATTAAGATTATTAGATGGTATTACATTAATGAGTTTGAAGGGTTTATAGCTGCTTTGAGTTTAGGATTGATTACTTATAAAGGTTCGGATAAACCTTTAGGTACGAAAATTGATTCATTAACTCTGGAGCGGGAAATAGAAGATAAAGATGTTTATATGCGAGATTTTCTTGATACCCATCATAGAATACATTTAGAGCCAGCAATAGTAAACGAAACGCTTGAATCAAAAGAGGTAAATAGAATTAATAGACTTATAACAGAGTACAGGGAAAAAATTTATAAAAAGAAGGAAAGAAATATTGGCGAGAAAGTTTTTAGCATATTTTTAGCAGTAATAGGATTGGGTATATTTGGGTTATTTACAGGGATAGGTGGTATTGGTACAGCGGCGGCAGTGCCAGAAGTGTCGGTGGTGGCAACAGGAATAATGTGGAATTTTCCGATGATAGGAATGGTAATATTAGGTATTGTGTCAATGGGTTTAATTTTAGGTTGGATAATAAAAGCGATAGGAATGAGAGCCGGACCCTGGATAATAGATAGATTTCTCAATAATCTTCCCCCAGCTATTCGAAACGCCCTTCCTATATTAATGATTGCACCCCAACCAAGTTTTGTTCCTATTACAAGTATTAAAAGTAAAAGAAAAAGAAATGATACAACTCGAAAAATTTATCTTGATGGAACAGAAATAGTATTTGATAACTCTAATTATGAAGAATTTTGTGACTATTTTGGAGAAGATGCGGTAGAGAAAAAACTTGTTGGTAAAAAAGGCAGGAATTTTCTTAAAGAAGTGACTGCTTTACGTATGGAAAATTTCGCTACAGAAACTTTTGGGAAAATAGTCACAATAGGGAAAAAAATAATAAACGGAGTAAGGGTAAAGAATCACTCTCAATCATTCAGAAGACATATCATAGAAAATAGAGTGGAGATAAAAGTTCCCGGAGAGGATGAAGCCCATAAAATGGTATCAGACAATAATTTCTATTTTGCGATAGATATAATAAGAAAATACGGTCAAAAAGCAAGAGATGTATTATTTGAGGTAATAATGCTTATTAAATTACCCAAAGAAAAATGTGTCCTTTATAACGGGAAAGTCGTAACCGATAATTTAACTATGGTTGTTTATAAGCATTATGACGCAGTAAGGTTTAATCTGGTTACACCCAAATACGTAAAACGAGTTGCTAAAGATATTGGTAAAACAGAGGACTACCTTTATGAGCAGATGGCAATTATGCCTTCCAAAATATTGAGAATGATTCACGATGCAGGGATAATACTTAGTATAGATTTGCATTACGGAAATTTTGCTCTTACTAGAAAAGGAAAGGTAATGTTTGTCAGTGATTTTGGGGCAGCCGAGAAAATATCCGAAGGTGTATCTTTGTTATCGAAATTTAAAAATTTGCTTTTTACAAAAAAGAAAAACGCGGAAATTAATATGTTAATTAGGAAACCGGGGTTAAAGTACAAGATACGCACAATTATTGCAAAAGGGTTGGAGATATTAGTTATGATTTTTGGTTTACCATGGATTATTCTAACAGGACGGTCCCTGTCAGTAAACTATCCGCGCCGACCTTGGTATAGTTTTGACAGAATATTTTCGAATGCTGGTTGTAACACAGAACAAATAGATAAATTAATTAGGCAAGCTCATGAGGAATATTATTCTATAGATGCTGATACAAAAGTAGAGGAACCTCTTGCACATTGGCGAGCGGCAGGGTTGGATGAGAATCATAAGAATTATGGTTTTATTGAAAAGAAGGTAGGAGATGAAAGATTTTCTGCTGGTTCTGAAAAGGAAGAAGGAAACATTATTAAGAAAGTAAGTAACAAGATAGACAATTTATCAGAGGATAAGAAAACAGAGGTTTCTTTGGATGTATTAGGGGAAAAGGTTAATTTAGTCTTAACTAATGAAGATATTAAACTTTTAAAGGAAAATAATATGGATATTTTAACCTCTGATGGGAAATTATTAAGTCTATTGAGTGAAGCATTAGCATTTGAAAAAGATAAAGAAATAGATTTTACTACTCTTTCTGGAAGTAAGATTATTTGTGCCCTGCTTGATAAATCCCGCCATTTATCCGAAGATTGCTACAAGAATAACTTTATTGGACTAAACAAATCCATTCTTGAAATTAAAGACGAAAAAATACGGAATATCGTAGCAATAATAGCTTTTATGCATGAATTAAGGCATGAGGCAACAGCAAAAGAGGATGATGCTTTTGAGAGAGAACAAACAGAAAGAGATATTAAACTCACTCTCCATTTTTTAGAAAAGGAAAATATTTTGTTTGATGATTATATTGAAGAGTTAAAATTGATATTAAAAGAAGGCACTTTGTATTATAGAGAAATCTTAACCTTACCAAGTATAGAAAAAGATTTTGTAATTCCGCAAGAGACTTTAAATGCCTTTCATGAAAATTGTCCGGATGAAGTGAAAAAAGACGCTAACAAGGTTAATAGATATTTGGAATTGATTAAGAAATTAGGGGTTGTAGTGGATGAAATGGATATGGAGGAATTATCCACGATTAGTCTTCCTGAGTTTTTCCGGGAATGTCCTGATGAAATATGGCGGGATGATAAGAAATTTGAATTAATTTTTGACCGGGCAATAAAAGCAATAAAAGAAGGAATGGATATAAATGCGTTATTTGAATATACTCTTCCTTCATTTTTTAAGCTATGTCCGGCAAAAGTAAAGAGCGATTATAATGAATTAGAAAAATATTTGGGAGTAATTTTTGATTTAGGGATAAGAGCGCACGAAAAGGAAATGCCGGTAGGTTATTTATATAGAATTAGTCTTCCTGAATTTTTCCAGGTATGTCCTGATGAGATATGGAATAATGAAAAGTCATTTGAATACATTTTTGATTTTGGAATAAAGATAACAGAAATAGAAAACGAAAAGATGAATATGTCTTATTTATTTAGACTTCTAGACATTTCACTTCTGGAAAAATCGGGTGACCTACTTGTTTTATTTATTAAGAAAGTTTTTGATGAAGCATTAAATGTGCAGATTGAAACAGGAAAAAAACCTGTTTTAGCATTTATGTTTACCGGTGCTGAGCCTCTCTTTCGGGTTGCTGAAATGATTAAAGAGAGTAATCCTAAATATGAAGGTATTGAAATTAAGCCACTTTATTATACGAAGAAGATAAAAACCAGTTCTACTGAAGAGGAGAAAAGAAAGTATCTTTATTCCCAGGATATTTTTAAGGATAAAAATGGAGTTTTTCTGATAGAAACAGGATTTCGGGGTACTATACCTATGGATATTTGGAATACTTTATCTCGCCCTGTTAATTTTAAAGTTCGGATGTTTACTTACGATGAGGAATTAGCTAAACAGACAATAAGTGATTTTCCTGTGAGTTTAGATATTTTGCAAGTTATAAAGCCAAATAGTATCAGGAGATTAAAAGGATATGTGACACAGGGAGAAATAGATAAATTAGTTGATGTTATGGATGACGAAATGGCTCATGAATATCAATCTCCATGGTCAATAAAAGAAGTTCAAAGCGGGCTTAAGAAGACAGATTTGCCAATTTTATATGAAATTGGTGAAAAAGTATTGAGACAGTGCATTGAAAATCTTTTGTTAAATGAAGAGGGTGTGGAACGAGCTGTTAAAGATAATGATTTGCGGGGATTTGAAGAAACTCAAAAGAAGGGACCTTCTGTTTTTGTAGAAACGCTAAAGATAATCAAAAAAAAGTATGCAGGTGTTCGAGCTCAATTTCCGAAAGGGATTTTGGATAGGTTAAAAGCGAAAAAGCGGGTAAAAGTTCCAATTGATGAATTTGATATGGAAAAAGTTTTTGACGAAAAAAAGCTTGAAGAGATAGCAACCTCGAAAAGATATCATAAAGGAAGTTTAAACAACGCAGAAATAGTGGGTATAATCAATACCGCGATTTCGTTAGAACCATCAAGCAAATATGCAATGGAATTATTATTTGTTGAATATTGCAAGAGGGATGCTAAGAATGTAATTAAAGCTGCCGAGAGTTTAAAAAAGATTTTGAAAGAGAGGAAGAAACCGGTAGAAAGAATTACTGATCTAATTGACGAATTAAATGAGACAGCAAAGATGGGTCCTATTAAAAAAGTTAGCGATATATATAGTTATCCTGATTTTCAGAAAAAAGTTGGAGATATTATTCAAATAGCTGTTATTGAAGGAATAGAATCTGCATTTGGAATAAATGCAGATGGTACTTTGACAGAAATTCAGCAGGGTTCACGATGGGAGGTTAAGTATCAATCCCGTAAAATCATACACCAAGGTTATATTCATTGGCATCCTTCTCTTTTGTATTTACCATACAGCAATGATATACATGCACAAAAAATACTTGGAAGAGGTATGGGTAAAGTAGTTGTAATATGGGGCGATGAGGAATTAGGATTTTATGCGACAGAAATTGATGATGTTAGTAAAGTTGATAGGAATAGGTATGAAGATATTGATGGGCTGGCAGTTAATGCATTAGAATATTTTGAAAGTATAGGAGTAATAAAGTTTTTTAAACTAACCGACGTTGATAAAAAGTCTATAGGACTTAGAATAAAAGAGGGTAGTAAAAAATATCGCTTTACAGAAATTTCAAAAGAGGAAGCTATGTTAGCTGTAGAGAATATTCGAAAGAACATTTATACAATATATGGAGAATCAGAAAATGAGATAAAAAGAATGAAGGCTATAACAGAAATAACTTTCGAAGATTTTAAAGATAAATCTTTAGCCATAATTGATGATGAAATAAATAAAACAAAAGAAATGATAAAGAAGTATAATGAAAAGTTAGACCGTAAAGAAGGAAGACTTAATGATAGAAATTCATGGGAATGGGACAGAGATAAAGCTAAGTTTAGACTAGATGGATTAAAAAAGGCAAAAGATTTAATTGAAAAGACTGCAGAGAAAGAGATTAAACCGCAGGTGCAGATTGAGGGAAAAGTACCAGGTGTTAAATTTAAAATTGGAGATCAAAGTCAATCTCCCTTTTATCACGAAAATGTTATTGATTTAACCAAAGAAGAAAGAATTATGCGTGTTCAACGGGTTGATTTAAATAAATTGCCTGTGGGAACACTCATTCATTACGAAATTGCCGGCGGACACTGGGATTATACACTGCGGATAGAAGAAAACGATCGGATTAGTATATGGCTGAAAAATGATAAAGGAAGAATAATTTGCTCCATTGGGGAAGTGGGGTCTTATGATTTGTTACTTGCAAATAAAGAGAGTGGAATTCTTGACAGAAAAGAATCGGCTTATATGCCTTATTTTCATCAAACTCCTTTTCATCCGGGTGAAAGAGAACTTGTATCTGTAGGGGTAGACGGGTTTAGGTCACCGCCAGAAAAAATTTATATTCAGCTTCCGGAAGAAACTACACAGTTACCAAAAGGAGTAATTGAAGAGTTTTCTCCAGAGGAAATTGAATCCGAAAAACGAAGTGAGATTAAAGATGGTTTTAATAATTATGCCCAATTTTTATGGGTAATAGTTAACAAATTATATGAAATAGAACCTGGAATAGAAGATAAAATAGTTAAAAGGGATGAGGATGTGCAAGAGATAAGTGAAAGGATAAAAGAAGGAGGGGGAAAACTAGGGATATCCGAAGATTCTATGGATGCTTTAATTAATGATATTGTAAATGGAAAATATGGAAGAGAGGATAGAACTAATCTTGAAAAAGAAATTACACGATTGATTCAATTGTCGGATAGAAGATTAGCTGCGGGAGTAGTAAAAGAGGGTTTTGAAACAGCGGCAAGACCATTTATCACTGTTCATCAAGGTATAGAGGAGCAGGTTAATGCTATTCTTGAGGGATTAAAGCTGAGGAAGAAAGCGGTTACTTTAACCTCGAAAGAAAAGAAAAAGATTATTGCTGCTTTGGGTTTATTAAATAATGAATTTCCTAAATTTGCGGCAGGTGAAGAGCTATCCAAAGAGATATCTACCGCTATCCAGGAAAATCTAAAAGAGTTTATTGGAAATCCAGAAATGCTGAAGGTTATTGAGGATAAATGGTTTATTGCCGATGATTCGGGGAAAATTATTGCCTGGGTGGGGGCGTTTTTAGATGGGCCGGATACATTTCTTTTAAAAGCAATAGTTGGGGGAGCGACAAGGAAACAATTAGCCGGTGGTATTTTACATGAGTTATTGGAGAGAAATGGGATAGGACATGATGAAGCAAGAAATTTAGTTAATGAGTTTGTTAGTGATGAATCAGTAGAAGAACGGATGGAAAAGCTCGCTATGCTGGACGCAGCTGGTTTTAAAACTACCGACCAGAGAATATTGAAACTGAATATAAACCAAATAAAAGAAAGAATAGTTGTTTTAAATGAATTAAAAGAATTAGGAGTGAAAGTGCCGGTTGGTTGGTTAACATATGCGCCGGATACACTGAAAGGAAGGGTAGAAGCGTTAGTGAAAATGGGCATTACTTATGTTCAAATTACTTCGGAATTGATTATCATTCAGGGTTATCTTGAGCGTCTGGCAAAAGGAGAAGATGTTGGAGATAAGATAAGAAAGCATATTATTAGACTAAATGAACGACCGGAAAACAAAGAAGTGATAGAGAAAATAATCGGAAAAATTAGTACGCTTAAGCCTGATTTAGCCGATTCGACAACCACACAGATTCTTTCGATTAAGCCTGGTAAAGAAAAATTGATTAAAACAGAATTAGTGAAGAGCATTACTTATTTAGCTATATTTGCGGGTATTATTTTGGGGATTTGTGGATTATCGTATTTATCTGTATCTTCCCTGTTGA
>JAUVLC010000110.1 GCA_030595925.1 Clostridia bacterium
CTTTAAAGACAGAGTTGGCCAATAAAGGCATAAAGTATGAAACAGAGAAGGTATATAAGGTTTATTATCAAGGTAAAAATGTTGGTAATCAGGTGTAATAGATATTACACCAGGAGATAAAATAATGATTGAGTCAATGAAGCAAAGTTTTAGTACTGGAATGAGCCTGCAAGATAAAGTAAACAAGACCAGGGAAATGCTGCAGGTGCTGATGCTCAAAATCATGTTTGACCGCGGGGCATTTAAAAATATGGCGTTTGTCGGCGGTACAGCATTGAGAGTTCTTTATGATTTGAGGCGTTATAGCGAGGATATTGATTTTAGCTTGATTAATAAATCAGGATATTCATTTACAGAATTATTAAAGGGGCTGGTGTTTGAATTAAAGCATTATGGATTTGTAATCGAGGCAGAACCGAAACAGGATAAAATTGTGCATAGTAGTATGATCAAGTTTCCGGGGTTGCTGACAAAGTTGGGTTTGAGCCAGATGAAGGAGCAGAAGCTGGCAGTAAAATTGAAAATTAATACTAATCCGCCTAAGGGCTGGAAAACGATAGTGACCCCAATAACGAGGTCTTTCGTTTTTGCAGTGAATAGTTTTAATTTACCTTCAATGTATGCAACCAAACTGCACGCTTGTTTTTTCAGGCGGTTTACTAAAGGTCGGGATTTTTACGATTTGATTTGGTATTTGGGAAAAAATATTGAGCCGAATTATGTACTGCTAAATAATGCCATTATGCAGACTGAGAAAAAAGATTTAAAAATTGGGTCAGAGAATTTCAGGAAATTTATGGGGGAACGGTTGGCGAAGATTGATTTTAAGGCAGCCAGGAAAGATGTGGAACGGTTTCTGGAAGATAAAAACGAATTGAAATTGTTTGACAAAAATATGATAATGAATATGGTGGGCGTGAATAAGTTAAAGACGAAAGACAACTAATAGTCCATAGTCCACAGTCGATAGTCCATAGATAAAGACGAAGGACGAAAGGCAAAGGCAAAAAAAGACAGGCACAAAGGCATCTGCCTTACTGACTGGCGAGACTTTCGCTTTGTTCCTCGCAACGACGCCTTAGAGGAATTTTTCAACAACTGTTAAATGAGATGGGCTATATTAAAAAAAGTTAAGCGATGTTAATTTTTATTGACAAATAATATGCACTTTGTTACAATCAAAATCGCGTGTTGGTTACAAGTTGATTACAAAAATTTTATAATAGGGGGGTGGAATGAAAAGAAGGGTGTTAGTATTAATTATGGCAGTGATGGTTGTTTGGTTGGTTCATTTACCGGCAAGTGCTTTGGTGGTAAATGGTGGTTTTGAAGAATGGAGTGCAGACGAAGAATATTTTACTGGGTGGACGGTTTCTGATGAAGAAAATACTTCAGTTGTTATCTCTTATGGTTCTCATTTACCAAAAGAGGGAAACAATTTTGCTTTACTGGAAATGGTTGGGATAGAAACTGCTGTAACTATTAGACAGACCATTGAGAATGTAGAGGCCGGAGATGTTTTATCCGGGTGGGCAGCATTTAGTCCTTGGGGTGGTGGATTAGTTGGTGGAGGTCAAGTCTATTATAATGATAATGCATGGGTAAAGATATTTGATAGTGGAAATAACTTTATTGAACAGCTCTGGTATGATGAAGTAAGTGATCCAAATTATAGTTCCTGGACCTGTTGGAATTGGACAGCAAGTTGTAAGGATGATTATATTCTTGAGTTTGGCAGTATTGGAGATGTCTCTATGAATAGTTATGCTTTCTTTGATGCTAATGTTCATACCTCTTGTTCTCCTCCTCCTGTTCCTGAGCCGGCGAGTATGTTGCTTTTGGGGACAGGTTTATTGGGGTTGGTGGGATTGAGGAAGAAAGACAAAAGATAGTCCATAGTCGACAGTCCATAGTCCATAGATAAAGACGAAAGACGAAAGACGAAAGACGAAAGACGAAAGACGAAAGACAGGTAGAAAGGCACAGAGGCACAGAGTTAAAGACAAAGACAAAGACAAAGACAAAGACAAAGACAAAGACAAAGACAGAAACTACAGTTTACAGATGACAGACACAAAGATAAAAATGAAGACACAGATTGGTCACCCTCACCTTAATCCTCTCCCGTCAAGGGAGAGGAAAACAAAATATAAAATTTAAAATAAAAGATAACTACTGGATTCTTGCTTTCGAAACTGTGTTGCAATTAATGTAGTTGCCCAATTTATTGGGCGGAACGGATAATAATGATGCCTCATACATTCGACAAGCTCAGTACAAGTTCATGAGGCAACTACAATTGCATTAAAAATCTGAGTTGTGACACATTCTGTCCGTAGGAATGACAGCGTCAATACTTTGATTACATTCAGTACGGATTTATGAGGTAACTACTTTTTTGATAAGGGATGGGAAAAAGAGTTGAATTTTGTTGACAAAGGGGATATGAGTTGGTATAATTCATTTTGGTTAATGATTTTTAGAGTTTTTTTTGTTTTTTAGGAGGTTTAAAAGTGGCTATTTTAAAGCAATTGAAATTAGTTAGTCTGGTGTGGAAAACGAGTTTTAAAATCATGAGTAACCATCGTCGGCTTCTTATACCTTTTGGTGTAAATGCGGTTTTTCAGGGGATGTTGCTTCTTTTATTATTTTGGGCACCTCAATTTCCTTTTTCCATTGTTTTAGCACCCCCGATTAGAGCTTTTTTTGGAGAATTATACTTACATTATCCGGCTAATTTTTTGCTTATGCCGAGATTGTTTAATTATGGGAATATAATAATTTCGCTTTTTATAACTTCATGTATGACCGGGATGATGGTGAGTATGATTCATCAGGTAAATAAAAACACTTTTCCCGGTGTGCGCAGTAATTTTAAGAAAGCAATTAAAAAATATGTAACATTGGTTGCGGTTTGGATAGTAGCTTTTATATTGGTATCTATTGTTTTTAGAGGGCCGAAATTTCTTATTTTAAGATATTACTTCCAAAAAACAGGTTTTTTTAGTCGGTGGAATGTATTTAGGATGGCTTTTGCCGGTAGTGTTTTAATCAGCATATTGATAGAAATGTTTTTTGGATATGCGGCGGCAGCAGTAATGATTGAAGGGAAAAGTGCCTGGCAGGCAATAAAAAGGAGTTTTTTTATAGCGAAGAAATTTTTCTTTCCGACTTTTATGTTGGTGGCAATACCTGTGTTTTTTATTTTTTTAATGTCGATTGTAAAATGGAAGATTCCACAAATGATGAAGCAGTTTTTTCCTGGGATGGCAATTTGTGTCTTGGTTTTGGGGGTAGTCGTTTCTTTATTGGTTAATTATATAGTTACTGCTTCGGTTACAACCTTGTTTTTGATGAATAAGGAGATAGAGGGAAAATAATTAAAAAAATATTTTTTTTAATTATTTTCCGGTTAGTTAGTTATATTGGTTTAGATTAGTCTTATTGGTTTAGATTGGTAAAGACAAAAGACAGTTAAAAGACAGTTAAAGAAAAAGACGGTTGCATTGGTTTGATTGAAGAGGAAAATGATGGTGAAAATTGATAGGTTTGAAAAGTTGGAAGTTTGGCAAGAAGCAAGAAAAATCGTGAATGAAATTTATAAATTGACTTTAAATAAGAATTTTAAAAAGGATTTTTCATTCATAGACCAAATGAGAAGATCATCTGTTTCTGTCATGGCAAATATTGCAGAAGGTTTTCATCGGGGTTCGAATAAGGATTTTGTGAAGTTTTTAGGGTATTCAAGAGCATCTTTGGCAGAAACAAGGAGTCATTTGTATGTTGCTTTGGACCAAAGTTATATTGATAAAAATGAAGCGAATCAAATCGGTCAACAAGTAGATATACTATGGAAAAAGATAAATAATTTTATTTCGTATTTGAAAAAGTAAGAATAAGGGCGGTTTGATTAGTTGAATTAGTTTAAATTTGTTAATTAGTTGGATTTGTGTGAAAGAGGAGGAAGGATGAAGAGGGTTTTATCGGGATTAATAATAATTTTTATGGGGTTGTTTTTAACCGGTTGTAGTAAAACTTACAATGCGGAGCGATTGTTATGGAAGGCTAATCAAAAGTCAAATAAGATATTCCAGGATCCTAAAGTGATTCCTGAAGGACAATATGCAGAAGTTCTTACCGCTTATGAAAAGATAATAAAGAAATACCCTGAAAGAATGCAATCAGGAGCAGCAAGGTTTAAAATGGGGATGCTTTATGTGGCTAAAAAGGATTTTGAGACAGCAGAGGAAATGTTTAGAAAAACTTTAGAAGAACATCCGGATAAAAATAAATTATGTGCCAAAGCCCAAGTAAATATTGGTAAGTGTTATGAAGAAAGAGATGATTGGGAGGAAGCTTATATCGAATATAAGAAGGCATTTAATGATTATACCGATACCCGTGTGGGGTTAGCTATTCCTTTTTATATTGCCAGTTATTGTCAGCGTAAAAGGCCTCTTTCTGAAGCAAAAAGAGAATTTGATGATGCACTCGCAACTTATAGAAAATTAATAAAGGATAATCCTAAAACCCCATTAGCTTATTTGTCTCACGGGTTTATTGTTCGTTGCTATGAAGGACAAAAAAAATGGAAAGAAACAATAGATGCTTTATGGGTATTACATAATAATTATCCTAAGACACCGGAAGGGGCAAAGGCGTTGGTTACTATAGGGATTGTTTATCAAAAAGGACTTAATCGGTTAGAAAAAGCAATAGAAGTATATGAACAATATATTGAGAAATATCCCAAAACTAAAATGGCCGTTGTTTTAACAAAAGCTATCGAACGATTGAAGGCAGGAGAGACAATGGAGCCACCGATAGATTCCTCGGAATGATAAGTTACTATGAATGATATAAGATATAAGAATTTTAAAATAAGTGCAATTATTGCTTTATTGCTTGTTATTTATGGGCCTACCTTTTTGTGGATGAAGCAGAGGTTTTTAGCTGCAGATTCTTACTATTCTCACGGTTTTTTGATTCCTGTCATTGCTATTTTTCTTATTTGGCAGAAAAAAGAAAGATTAATGCAAATTCCTATTAAATCTTTTGGTGGAGGTTTTTATATATTTTTAGGAGGATTATTTCTTCAAATTATAAGTGCTTGGTGGAGTATATCTTTTACTTCTGGTTTCTCTTTTCTCATAGTACTTATAGGGTTAGTACTTTATTTTTTTGGTAAAAAAATTACTAAGGAAATACTTTTCCCGCTTGGATTTCTTGTTTTTATGATACCGCTTCCTTTAGTGGTTATTGCTAAAATTAATCTTAAAATGAAATTATTTTCTGCTCATTGGGCAACATTATTTCTTAGTAAAATAATGGATCTTGTTGCTGTTAGGAGTGGAAGTTATATCAAAATGGCTCATTGTTCTTTAAGTGTGGATGATCCTTGTAGTGGATTAAAATCGTTGATTTCACTATTGGCTTTGGGAGCAATGTTTGCTTATCTTATAAAAACTTCTCGATTAAAGAAATTAATCATTTTTTTAAGTTCAGTACCAATGGCGTTGATAGCTAATGCTATCAGAGTAATATTTTTGTGTTTGGTTAGTGAAATTTATGGAACTAAAATAGCAATGGCAGGATTTTTTCATAATTTATCGGGGTTATTAGTTTTTGTTGTTGCTTTTATCGGGATGATGTTTATATCTAAAGCATTGGATTAATATATAAAATACACAAGGATGTATTTAAAAAAAGGGAAAAAATGATTAGAGAAGAAAAAAGAGTATCAATAGTAATTTTTTTATTATTAATAGTGGCGATGATTACTGTTAGATTTTTTTATTTTAAGAAGAAAATAATTTCAGAAAAGAATTTAATTGGTATTCCTTTTATTATTAATGACTGGAAGAGTGAAGACATTCCAATGTCTGAAAGAACCTATGAGATATTAGAAACTAAAGATGTTTTATTTAGGAAATATAGTAGAAGGGTTGGGAATGCAGTTTATTTGTGTATTGTTTATTCTAAAGATAATAGAAAGGCTTCCCATCCTCCTGAGGTTTGTTATGAGGGAGGAGGATCCACAGTTTTAAATAAATCCATAGAATATATTCCTCTTTTAGAAGGTGGTTTTTTTAAAGCAAACAAACTTATAGTTCAAAGTGCTAATAAAAAAGAACTTGTTATTTATTGGTATAAAGCGGGCAATAAGGATACTATTAGTTATTATAAACAGCAGTGGTATATTGTTTTAAATCGGATATGGGAAAGAAACGGCAGTAGCAGTGGTGCTTTGATTAGATTTTCTAGCCCGATATTAAATAATAACGAAGAAGAAACAATTGTTTTAATGAGAAAATTTATTGCAGAAGTGATTCCCATCCTTAATGAATATCTTATCTAATATTTTTTTCTTTTCTTTTCTTTTCTTTGCTTTGCTCTGCTCTCTCTTTTTAGTTTATAGACGATTAGAAATTATTTTTTTTCTGATATGTCTTATTTTATAGTGAAAAAGCAAAGAATAAAAATACCGTTCCCAATTATTGCATTATATAATTAACAAGTTTTATTATTGCAAAATATAAATTAAACTGGTAAAATATATTTCATTGATATTAGGGACGGATGTAATTTATGAATAAAAAAGAAAATAGGGAACTACAACAAATTATTAAATTGGCTTTAGAGGAAGATATTGGTAGTGGGGATATTACTACCCGGTTTTTGGTTTCTTCCCGGACAAAAGCGAATGCAGTAATGTTGGTACATGAGCCGGGAGTAATTTGTGGGATGAACGTAGCTCATCAGATATTTCAGGTGGTTAATAAAAAATGGCAAGGGAAAGGCGTAAAATTTACACCGGAGGTAAAAGACGGGGAAAGAGTAGAAAGAGGGCAGGAAATAGCAAAAATTTCCGGTGATGCGCGTATAATTCTTACCGCTGAAAGGGTAGCATTAAATTTCTTGCAACGCTTATCAGGAATTGCTACGTTAACCAATCGTTATGTGGAGGCGGTTAGTTCTTTGTATTTTAAACATTCTCCTAAAATTATAGATACCAGAAAAATGACTCCGGGGTTAAGACATCTGGAAAAATATGCGGTGCGTTGTGGGGGCGGATATAATCATCGGATGGGACTTTATGACATGGTATTGATAAAAGATAATCACCTGCAGGTAATTGAATCTGCGTTGGAATCAAAAGAAGAAAAAGATGGTTTGGAAAAAGTAATAAAAAGAGCCAGAAAAAAAATAGATAAAAAAATAAAAATTGAGGTAGAAGTGGAAAATCTAAGGCAACTGAAACATGTGATTGGATTGGATGTGGATATTATTATGTTAGATAATATGAGGGGAGAAATATTGGAGAAGGCTGTGGAAATGATACATAAAAAAAGGAATAAAAAACGGACATTGCGGCCCCTTATTGAACTTTCCGGCGGAATAAATTTAGAAAACATAAAACATTTTGCGTTATTGGGTATAGAGAGAATTTCGATTGGTAAGCTTACTTGTGTACCAAAAGCATTGGATATAAATATGGAAGTAGTTTAGACAAACAAAAGTCCATAGTCCATAGTCGAAAGACGAAAGATGATAGACAGGCACAGAAAATAGTAGGGGCGACCTTGGTCGCCCAAAAGGTTTGAAGGGTAGCTCCTACGCGAAAATTAGCGATATCATTCAAAACATATTTTACCTTTGTTTTTTATTTTTGGAATTTGAATTTGGGATTTGGGAGTTTGAAACAATAGTTTTCCCCCTTTGAAAAAGGGGGGTAGGGGGATTTAATGAATAACAAAGTTCTTCATCTTTTGAAAAAAAACAAAAATGATTTTTGTTCCGGAGAAAAATTAGCTAAACAGCTAAACATTTCC
>JAUVLC010000094.1 GCA_030595925.1 Clostridia bacterium
AAATAATTATTATTATAAATTTGGGTCAACGGGTCTAACTGGTTTTTTATTTTGAGCTCTTCATAAAAACGGGCATTGGTAATGGAAACTGATGCCTGCAGGGCAAGTAATTTTAAAATATCTCTATCCTCTTTCGGAAAAGCATCGATTTTATCACTATCCACATTTAAAACCCCAATAAACCGTTCTCCGGAAAACAATGGTATAGTAAAAATACATTTCACCTCTCCATAGGGCTCAACAAATCTTTTATCGTTTGATATGTCCGGAATATATAAAGGTTTTTTATTTTGAGCTACCCATCCGGCTACCCCCTGTCCTATTTTAAACTTTATCTGGGAAATTTTTTTCTCTCTGTATCCGGAAATAACTTTTAATTCTAATTCCCCTTCTTCATTTAAAAGCATAATAGAAAAAGAATAGTAATTTGCCAGAGATAAAACTTCATCGGCAATAAGATTTAAAAGCTTGTCCAAATCTAACATTTTATTCATTGCGGAAGAAATAACCAAAAGCATGGACAATTCCTGTATTTTTCTATCCAAAACACTTTTTTGTTCTATAATAATTTTTTCATGGAATGTAAAATAAAAGTCCGACATTTTAAAAACAAGTCGAAATAAAACTTTCTCAATTTCTTTTAAAATTAATTCCCCGGAAAAATCAACTTTCTCAACCTTTTCTTTTAAATACAACGCAAATACTTCCCTAAAATCTAAAAAACATTCCTGTAGGGAAGATGCCTTTATATTTTTATAAGGAGGTATTTCAGAAATTTCTTTCACTAAACTCTCTAATTTTCGCTCATCTTTTTTTTCTATTATTTCCAATATTTTGCCAATATATTTTGAAAGAATTTGTCCATATTTTTTATCTTTTAAAAGTTTCCCATATTTTGAAATAAAATAGGATTCGTTTTGTTGTATTATTTCTCTCCACTCGATACTTTTCATTTCTTTCTCCTTAATAATTTTTTAGCAATAAATTAAAATTATCCACAACACTATTTTTCATACAAACCCTATCCGTTAAAAAACTTTTGTTTTATTATATTTAAATAAACTACCCCGCAGCAAGCTACGGGGTGTCAAAGGTTTATCCCACATAACTTTTGCACAGTAAACTGCAAGGAATCGAAGATTTATCCCACATACCTTTTGAGCAATAAGATACGGGATAATTAAACCCAAGCCCCTTCGACTCCCTTCAAGGGAGTTTATGCTGAACAAAACGATGTGCTCAGAATCTATTCGACTACAGATTTTTTGTCAGCATAGCTGAAAAAACTCTAAGCCTCACTGAATTACAGAAGCAGGAAAAAACCAAGTAAATTTTCCAAAATTTAAAACTATGAACTTCACAATAATTTTTTATTGGTTTTTAAAATTTCGTAATTTATAAAGGAATGATTTTTTTCTTTCTTTTCATTACTTTTCTCACTGCTATCGCAATTGCTTTTGCTGTCAATCCAAATTTTTCCATCAACTCTTTTGCCGTTCCTGACTCTCCAAAGCTATCTTTGATTCCTACCATTTCCAAAGGGACCGGCATTTCCTTTGCTATAATTTCACTAACCATCCCCCCTAATCCCCCTATGAGCTGATGTTCTTCAGCTGTAACTAAAGCCCCCGTCTGTTTTGCGGCCTGAATAATCGCTTCTTTATCCGGCGGCTTAATTGTATGAAAATTTAATACTTTTACAGAGATTCCTTCCTTTTTTAACTCTTCAACAGCTTTTAATGCTTCCCCTACCATTATTCCACAAGCAATAATCGTAACATCTTTCCCTTCATTAAGGGTAAGCGCTTTACCAAAAATAAATGGGGTTGATTCATGGGTTATCATAGGAATCGCTGCCCTGCCTAATCTAAAATAAACAGGCCCTTTAACTTCTTCTGCTATTTTAAATACGGCCTTACGTGCTTCCAATGCATCACAGGGAACAACTACTTTCATATTGGGAATAACCCTCATTAGAGCAATATCTTCCAAAGCCTGATGAGTTGCTCCATCTGCTCCCACTGTTATTCCTGCATGGGTCGCACCTATTTTTACATTTAAATTACAATAACAAATAACATTTCTAATCTGGTCCCACGCTTTTCCTGAAACAAAAATACTATACCCGCTGGCAAAAGCAATTTTATCGGTTAAAGATAATCCCGCGGCTATTCCCATTAAATTTTGTTCAGCAACTCCTACATTAAAAAACCTATGTGGAAATTTTTTGGCAAACATATCTGTTTTAGTAGAACAAGAAGTGTCCGCATCTAAAACAACCACTTTCTTATTTTTTTCTCCCAGAAGAACCAATCCTTCCCCACACCCCTCTCTTGTTGAACTCATTTTTACCATAATAAAATATCCTTATTTTTTTAGAAAATCAAAAACTTAATTCTTTTAATGCCTGATCTGCCTGTTCTTTATTAGGGGCTTTCCCATGCCATCCAACGACATTCTCCATGAAAGATATGCCTTTCCCTTTTATCGTATGAGCAATTATTGCTGTTGGTTTATTTTTTTCTTTTTCTGCGGTTTTAAAAGCATTAAGAACTTCTTGCATATTATGTCCGTCAATCTCTACCGTATGCCATCCAAAAGAATTCCATTTTTCCCTTAAAGGTTCAATGTTCATTACATCCTTTAAACACCCATCTATTTGCAATCCATTATTATCTACAATAGCACATAAATTATTTAATCTATAATGTGCAGCAGCCATTGCGGCTTCCCATACCTGTCCTTCATTAAGCTCTCCATCTCCCATTAAACAATAAACTCTTTGTCCTTGATTATCCAGTTTGATCCCTAAAGCATTCCCAACAGCTATGGATAAACCCTGCCCCAGGGAACCGCTGGAAACTTCAATCCCTGGTAATTTTCTATCTTTTCCCGGATGACCTTGCAGTCGACTACCTAATTTACGTAAAGTAAATAATTCTTCCTCAGAAAAATATCCGGCCCGGGCCAAACAAGCATAATGTACCGGACAACTATGGCCCTTAGATAAAATAAAACGATCCCTCATAACCCAGTCAGGATTTTCAGGATTATGTTTTAAAACAGAAAAATATAAAGCAACCATAATTTCAGTCGAAGACAAAGATCCTCCCGGATGCCCCGAACCGGATTCTAACAGCATTAGAACAATATCTCTCCTTATCTGGTTAGCTTTTTTCTCTAATTCTTTATTTGTCACTTTAAACTACCCCTCAATTAAAATCTAAAATTTTTATTTTTTATGACTGACCAAGACGATATCTAAAACCAAATTTAAAAATCTAAATTGTTTCCCTATATCTCCAAACGGCACAAACTGTAAAGAAATTTTTTCATCCTCTAAAAAAGCTTTTAAAGCAGTAGAAAACTCTGCTTCTTTCAATTCTTTTCCCTTTGGCGGACCCAACACTATAACAATCTTTACCCCGGCCTTTTTACATAAATCAACAAAAAACTTATATTCTACTTTTTCATATAGAACATAGTTTTTTTCAAATACTCCTTCTAATTGAAATTTTAATTTATGTTTTTCAATAACACTCTCAAATTCTTTTTTTATCTTTTTTAAATCTTCGCCATGTTCGTCAGGATAAAAATAGCCTACTTTAACTACTTTAAAAGTTTTACCATTTTCAGTCACTTCTTCCATAATGGGGTTTTTTGTCGGATAAATTTCTTCCACTAAAGGAATTTTTTCTATCGGTTTTTGTTCAGATTTTTCTTCGGAAACTTTCTCCGACTCACTTTTTTTATCTTTAAATCCAAACACTTCTTTTTCCAAAAACTCTTCCGCTCTCCTTTTTTCCTCTTCTTTATCGTCAATTAATTTTTCGCTTTTTTCCGGTTCTTTCTCTTTTTCCGGTTCTTTCTCTTTTTGTTCCTCTTTTACTTCCAGTATTATTTCTTCCGAAATTATCTTTTCCTCCGGAAGAAGTTCTCCCAGCAATGTTTTTATTGCATCTAAAGTTATTTTCTGTTTAGTAAGTTGGACATATGCATCTATTCTTTTCAAAAAACCTTCCAATTCGCGAATATTTGATTTTAATCTTCCGGCAATATAGAGAAGAATATCATCATCCAATTTTATATTTTGATTTTCTTCTTTCTTTTTTAAAATAGCTACCCTTGTTTCCAAATTAGGAGATTTTATATCCGCGGTTAATCCCCACTCAAATCTCGATTTCAACCGTTCTTCTACATCTATTAATCTCTTGGGAGGTTTATCACTGGTGATAACAATTTGCTTTTGCGCATCATACAAAATATTAAACGTATGAAAAAATTCTTCCTGTGTAGATTCCGCTTCTGCCAAAAACTGAATATCATCAACCAACAAAATATCAAATTTTCTGCAGTGGCTCCGAAACTTTCGCACTGTTCCCTGCCGAATCGCATCAATTACATCTTCTATAAATTTTTCTGCAGTAATATACAGGATTCGCAATTTTTTATTTTTCCTCTGAGAAAAATGTCCAATAGCGTGTAAAAGATGAGTCTTTCCCAGTCCTACCCCACCATAAATAAATAAAGGATTATAAATCTTTCCGGGATTTTCTGCTACAGCCAAAGCGGCCGCATGGGTAAACCGGCTATTCGGCCCAACGACAAAAGAATCAAAAGTATATTCCGGATTTAATTTCAATTCTCCGAAAGACTTTTCTTCATTGTCATTTTCTTGCTGCCCTTCTTGTGAATGTATAGTTTTTTCTATATCTTTCTTCTGTAATATTTCTTCAGTAAGATTCTTCTCTTCAGGAGAAAATTCAATTTCGCCGTTTTTATCACTTTTTTTATCAATATCCAACAACTCTTTATCTTTCAAAATATCCATAATTTCCGCACTTCTTTCACTTGTTCCGAATCCCTCGCTGAATTCGTCATTTTTCTTTATCTGTATTTTTTCTTCTACTTCTTCCGGTTTTTCTTGTTTCACCTTTTCTTTTTTTACTTCTTCCGGTTTTTCTTGCTTCACCTTTTCTTTTTTTACTTCTTCCTCATCCCCCTTCGAAGCAGTACCCTGTTTATCATAAGATACTATATTTTCTAAAATAAATTCCAAAGATGGAGCACTTTCCGTATTAGAAGAATCTGCCACGTTGTCCTTCTTTGTTTTTTCCTCGAATGCAACAGGACAAATTTCTTTCAAAATATTTTCGATTCTTTCTTTCTCACCCTTATCTACATTATAGATATAAAAAACCCATTTAAAAACTTTACTTATAGGAATAAAAGATTTCCCACAATCTTTCCCTATCTCTTTCGTTAAATTAGAAAGATCCTTTTCTTCCCCATCTATCCTTATCTTGTATCTGCGAGCATCTTTTTCACATGGGGCATAAATAAATTCCCATTTTTTTATCATTTCTATCTTTTTCCTAAAATTTTATTTTTTATTATCTTCTTTTGTAATTTTTGCATACTCTTCCGCATTTAACAATAAATCTATTTCTGATATATCATTTATTTTTAATTTCATTATCCACCCAGACTGATAAACACTTGTATTTATTACATTGGGAATGTCACTCAAAGAAAAATTAACATCAATTATTTCCCCGCTTAAAGGGGTAAATAAATCGGACACCGATTTAGCCGATTCTATAATTCCAAAACTGTCTCCTTTTTTCAACTCTTTCCCGATCGGCGGTAATTCTATAAAAATTATTTCTCCCATTACTCTTTGTGCATAATCACTAATTCCTATTATGCCTGAATCTCCCTCAACTTTTACCCAACTATGCAACGGAGAATATTTTAATTCTTGAAGAAAAAGTCCTTCCACTTTTGGTATCCTCCTAAGTCTCTCTGGATATCCCTTTGATTTTTAACATTAAATTATCAGGGTTAGTAGAATAAGCCATTGCATTATCTAAAGAGATTTTTTTCTCTAAAAACAACTGGTAAATATCCTGATCAAATGTTTTCATCCCGTAAAATTCTCCCTGATCCATTACCTTGTACAAATCCTTATTCTGAGCATCTAAAATAAGTTTTTTGATTAAAGATGTTCCGATTAATACCTCGGTAGCAGGAACTAAACTTTCATTACTATCCATAGAGGGAATCAATCTTTGAGCTACAATTCCACGCAATACATTGGCTAATTGTATTCTCGCTTCCGTATTATGTGCGGGAGGATAAAGACTTATTATCCGGTCAAGGGTCTGTACTGCATCCAGAGTATGAATAGTAGAAAAAACCAAATGTCCCGTTTCAGCAGCAAGAATCCCTTCCCGAATAGTTTCAAAATCCCTCATTTCTCCAACTACAACAATATCCGGGTCCTGTCTCAAAACATATTTTAAGGCACTGGAAAAAGAATGGGTATCTTCTCCCACTTCCCTCTGACTAATAGAAGATTTTTCATCCTGATGATAAAATTCAATGGGATCTTCAATAGTAATGATATTACACACTTTATTCTTATTGATATAATCAATCATTGTATTCATTGTTGTTGTTTTTCCCGCTCCGGTTACTCCCGTTATTAAAATCAATCCCCTTTTTTCCTGACACAATTTTATTAATGTTTCTGCAGGTAAATTTAAATCTTCAAACTTTTTCATTTTCAAAGGAATAACCCTTAAAGTAAGAGCTATAGTTCCCTTTTGACGATACATATTTACCCGAAAACGGGAAACACCTGTAATAGTATAGGAAAAATCCAATTCTTTTTCCCGTTCAAAAACTTTCTTTTGCTCTGGGTTCAGCAATTTATAAGCAAGTTCTTCTATGTGTTTGCCAGTAAATCCTTCAAATTTAGTACTAACTAATTCACCATTTATTCTAACCGAGGGAGAAACTCCAGCTTTAAAATGAATATCCGAAATACCTTTCTTAATCATTAATTGCAAAATTTCATTAACATCCATTTATTCCTCCTTATCTAACTTTTGCTTAAACGAATTTTTCCTCTGTGTTATTTTTTCTTAAAGCACCTTCTATCCGCATAATTTTTTCAATGCGACATATATGCCTTTCTTCATTGGAAAATGGAGTAATCAACCAGTTTTCAACTATTTGATTAGCTTTATTTCTATCTACAATCTCACTTCCCAGGCAAAGAATATTTGCTCTATTATGTTTCCTTACCAAGAAAGCTATTTGTTCATCATAAACAAGAGCAGCCCTTATTCCTCGAACCTTATTCGCCGCAATACTCATTCCCACTCCGGTAGCACAAAAAAGAATCCCTCTTTCATATTCATGATTACTTACTGCTTCTGCAGTAAGTAAAGCAAAATCAGGATAATCACATGATTGTTGACTAAAACAACCAAAATCCTTCACTTGATGTCCGGCTTTTATTAAAAAAAATTTTATTTTTTCTTTTAACTCAAAACCTCTGTGATCTGCTCCCAAAGCAATTTTCATCAAAAATTTTCCTTATTTTAAATTATTTTTCCGCAAAATCAATAATTTTTACCTTGTCCCCATTTTTTAATCCGCAGGCATTAGCTTCATCTGTATCTATATGACACTCCAGGGCAAAATCTCCTCTTACCCTTACCTGAACATTCCCAAAAACAAGCCCTCTTTCTCCCTCCACCTCTACAGACACTTTGTCTTTGTCTTTAACTTTATATTGTTGAGCATCTTCTGTCCTCATATGAATATGCCGGCGAACTACAATACAACTTGATTTTATTTCCTTTTCCCCTTTCGGCCCAATAACCTTTATTCCAACAGTCCCTTCTAAATCTCCGGAATCTCTTAAAGGCGGATTTATTCCCAAAAAAAATGCATCTGTTCGGGAAATTTCTATCTGGGTTTTTTTTCTTAAAGGCCCAATTATTCTCACTTTATTAATTCTATTTTTCGGCCCGACAATAACCAATTTTTCTTTACAGGCGAATTGTCCCGGTTGAAGTAAATCCTTTATTTTGTTTAATTTAGAACCCTTTCCAAAAAAGAAAAATAAATCATCCTCGCATAAATGAATATGATGATTAGAAATATTAGCAATAATAGGTTCCCCGATACTTTCTAACCGAATCATTATCTCCCCAAAAAATAATATTAGAATTAAATTATAGTTATTTACATAAACTTTACTATTTTAATAAAATTATCCACGGACAAACTTGCCCCACCTATCAATCCCCCATCTATATTCTGACAGGACATCAACGCTGAAATGTTCTCCGGCTTTATACTTCCGCCATATAAAATTCTTATTTCCTCTGATTTACCTATAAAAATACTTTCCAAAATTTCTCTGATGAATTTATGAATTTCTTCCGCTTGCAAAGGGGTTGCCGTTTTACCGGTACCAATAGCCCAAACAGGTTCATAAGCAACGACTAATTTACTAAAGTCTTCTACTTTTAAATCTGCCAAACCCTCTCTTAATTGTTTTTCTACTACCCCAAAAGCTTCTCCTTTTTCTCTTTGGGTTAATGTTTCACCTACACAAACAATCGGTATTAAATCATAACAAAATGCAGTTTTTACTTTTTTGTTAACAGATTCATTGGTCTCTCCGAAATAAGCCCTTCTTTCCGAATGCCCAATAATTACATATTTACATCCTACATCCTTTAACATCAAAGGAGATATTTCCCCTGTATAAGCTCCTTCTTTTTCCCAATACATATTTTGTCCGCCCAAAAAAATGTTTGAATCACAAATAATTTTTTTTAGTTCTCCTAAAAGCGTAAAAGGGGGACAAACAACAATTTCTCTATCTAGTATGTCTCTTAATTCTGTCTTTAATTCGCCTACCAAAAATAGAGCACTTTCCGTTTCTTTATTCATTTTCCAATTTCCGGCAATTAATACCTTTCTCAAACCAATTCTCCTCCTTTATTATCATTCTTTGGATTTATACAAAATAGACACCGCCAATTTTTAAAAGCAGGCTATTACGCACCTGAACGACAAACCAACTACCCCGCAGCAAGCTACGGGGAATCTAAGATTTATCCCACATACCTTTTGAGCGGTAAAATACGGGATAATCAACCCCGAAGCCCTTCGACTCCCTACAAGAGAGTTTATGCTGAGCACTTCGACTGAGTTTATGCTGAACAAAGCAAAGTGCTCAAGATAAACTCAGCTGAAGTGTTCAGGGTTTATTCGACTGCAGAATTTTTACCAGCGTAGCTGAAAAAACGCAACGTCTCATTGAATCAAAATCAAAGATATAACATAGCCTGTTAATGCAAAATCTATAATGTTCTTAGATATTAATAGATGATATGATAAAGTGTCAAGCTTCCCTTGAAAGATGGTATAATATCTTTCAACAAAAATTAACCAAAGGAGGAAAAACATGATAACAAATCATTTACCAAAGAACTACGACACATTTATTGGAATCGATGTTGACAAAAAAAGTTTTTCATTTACTGTTAAGGACAATTATACCATGAATCGATCTAAAAAAATACCAGCTAAGCCAAAACAATTTTATGAGTA
>JAUVLC010000055.1 GCA_030595925.1 Clostridia bacterium
CATCTCAACCAAGGATTGTAGTAGAAGTGGATGGATCACAACACGTGGAATTGGATAAGGAGCGGAAAGATAAACAACGAGATATATACTTGAAGAACAAGGGATTATGTGTCTTGCGTTTTAATAATCTACAAGTTTTGCGAGAACTGGATTCTGTTATGGAAGTGATTGAGCAGGCAGTAAAAGAAAGATTATGAATTAAAATCCCCCTAGCCCCCTTTTTCAAAGGGGGAAGAAAGCATAGTGCATTCTTAAAAAAAGGGGGGAAGGACAACAAGAACACAAGAATAAACAAATATTCTCGTTAACAAATTATACAAATTATAAATTAAATATCAAATACTTTTGACATTACGCGGAAATTACAGGGGATTAGTTTATGACAGAGGCATGTTTTTTATGTAAATCTAAAAAATTGGAACTGATTAAATCCAGACTTAGAAACGGTGAAATAAAATATAAGATTTTTGGATGTAAAAACTGTAATCTTATTCAGCTTTTGCCAAGGCCGGCAGTGCAGGAAAACAAGAAATTTTATGATAAAAATTTGCAGGATAAAGATACCGGCAAAGAAATTGATTTTTGGAGACTTCATGATAATAATTTATTTGATACAAAAAGGCATGTTCAGCTAACAAAATCATTATGCAAAAATAAAGATTGTAAAATATTAGACATTGGAACAGGCTATGGGTTTTTTTTAAATGCATTATTTGATGCCGGATACAGGAATGTTATGGGAATAGAGATAAGTAAAGAACGGAGATTGATGGCTCTTAAACATGGGAAAGTTAAAATTATAAATTTCGACGTGAATAATCCTGACAGGAAAATAGGTAAATATGATGTAGTAACACTTTTCCATGTTCTTGAACATATGAGTAACCCTGTTTTATTTCTGAAAAATATAAAGAAATTAATTAAGCCGCAAGGAAGATTAATATGTGAGGTTCCGAATGTTAAAGAAATGTTATTGGATAATTGCAAAGAATATAATAATTTTTACTGGATAAGGGCTCATTTGAATTATTTTTGCAAGGAAACATTAGTGAAATGTTTCAAAAAAGCAAAATATAATGACATAAAGATAAAATTTAAGCAAAGATACGGGCTGATGAATCTTTTCAATTGGTTGATTATAGGTAAACCGCAGATAGAAAAACCAACGTTTGAGATAGGTGATAACTATAAAGCTGTAGAATCTTTTTATAAGAAATACCTGGAATCAATAGAAAGGAGTGACGCAATTATTGCCATTGCACGACTAAAATGAAGATAGTTATACTTGAATTTATAGATGAATTTAAGCAATTTCTTAAATTTACTCAAAAAAATAATTATAAACCGGAAGATTTTTGTATTATTGCTATTGAACCGCGGTTACAAGCATATATTAAGAATTGCGGTTTGAAATATAAAACTACGCTTGGATATTTCAATAATGATTCGCATAAAAAAATACTTGTTGAAACTGAAAAGATAATGAAGTATATCAGGGAAAATTTTCATTTTGAAGATAATAATAAACTTCATAATTGTTACGAGTCTGATTTTACGCTTTATTTCAGGTTTTATTTGAATCATTTATTCAAAATTCTGGAAGTATTAGAAAATGTATATAAGGAAGACAGGACATGCGAAATATTTGCTTCCATTCAAGCTGGATTTATGGTTGATTGTCCGATGATTACGGATCAGGAGAGATATTTAGGTCATTTGGCAAAAAGTTTTGCAGAAACGAAAAATTTGAAGTTTGTTAATTTCGTTAAAAATAAATCGTATAATGAATCCGGAAATAAAAGTAAAATAAGATTCAAAATTCCGGAAAAATTTATAACGAGAATGTTTTTACTTTTTTTAGTAAACAAAAAAGTAATTATTGTTCCGCGTAGGGGTAGGGAATTTAAAAGATTAGTTCATTCAATATGCTTAAGAGATAGAAAAACCATTTTCCTGGGAATTGATTATACAGAAAGTTTTTTCAAGGTGATTATTTATAACATCTTAGCCTTCACAAAATTCATATTTAAAATAAAGTCTTATCAGTATTATGCTCTGAATTTAAGTTTTATTCATAAGGAAAATAATATTAAAGATGAAGCAAAGAAATTGATGAAATGTATAGACACAATAATGTGCACCGAGAATAAAAATTTATATACATATAATGGGGTTAATTATTATAATCTGGTTAAGAAAAAAGTAGATGCGGGATTAAAGAAACATATGACACATATACTATCACAGTCGTATAATATTGAATACATATTTAAAAAACTAAATAAGGTAGTTATAATCTCTTATTACTCACATGGAGTTATGGCAATAGTCAGTGAATTTTCAAGAAAAACAGGGAAAAAATCTTTATTTATTTCTCATGGTTCTCATCCAACACCTATAAACTATTATCATGAAATTGAGTTATCTAATTTGTGCAGAAGTTTTATGCTGAGTGATTATACACATATCGCATTGTGTACGCCTGTTCAGGAAGCTCACTTACATTATTTCAAAAAAAAATATGAATGGGTAAGAAATTCTGAAATTAAAACCGGCAATATAGTTTTTTCTGATTTAAAGGGGTCAAAAAAAATATCCTATAAAAATAATCTTGGATTTTCACCGGAAGAAATTATAATAACATATGCAGTAACTACAAAAGCAAGGCAAGGAGAGAGGTATTATTTTTTAGAAACCCTTGATGAATTCTTCGCCAGTTTATCCGATATAGTAAAAAGTATAGATAAAATTAAAAATATTAAGTTGATTGTAAGGATTCATCCCGGATTTTATCTATCGGATAAAGAGATAAAAACATTATTACCTGTTTCGGATAAATTTATAATTCATAGAAAAGGTTCTTTCCCTGAGGTCTTGGCTGCTACAGATATTTTGATAAGTTATTCGTCTACGTGTATAGACGAAGCATTAATTAACAAAATACCCGTTATACTTTATGATAAATGGAAAAGATATAATCATTTTCAGACAGGTGTTTACCGTAATGATGAATCGCTTGATATATTTCCTGTATGTTATGTTGATGAACAGAGTAATCTTGATCGGGCTTTGCAATATATGATGAAAAAGAATCGCTCTGTATTAAAAAAAGATATTAATGTGGATACGTATTGTTATCGTGATGATTACCATAAAAATTTATATACATTTCTTGAACAGACATTAATTTGAAATAAGAGTGGAGGAATAAGGTGAGAATTGTTGGATTTATACCCTCAAAACTGAACAGTGAAAGAGTTCCTTTTAAGAATATTCGTTCTTTAGGAGGAGTTCCTTTAGTAAACTATGTTTTGCGAACATTGAATAAGATTGAACAAATAAATGAAAATATCATTTTTGCCTCAGAACCGTCGATAAAGAAACATATAGAATCAGGACTTAGATATACTTTTATGGAACGGCCGGAGTATCTGGATACTCAAAAGGCAAAAGTACAGGATTTTATTTCAGAGTTTCTTAAAAGGGACAAGGCTGATATCGTAGTCCTTCTTCATATTACATCGCCTTTTATCAAGCATGAAACCATATCTGAATGTATTTCAAGAGTGGTTTCCGGCAAGTATGATTCGGCATGTACCACTTTGGCCTTACATAAATTCTGTTGGTATAAAGGAAAACCGTTAAATTATGTATTAAATAGCCCTATTCCGCGCACTCAGGATCTTGAACCGGTAGTTATTGAACAGTCCGGGTTATATGTATTCAGGCGTGAGCTTTTTGAGAAATATAACCAAAGGATTTCCGCAAATTCCTTTTTCTTGACAGTAGACCAATTTGAAGGACATGATATCGATACCCCTGAAGATTTCGAGTTAGCGGAGATGATATTAAAAAGTACTTCTTGGAGGGAGAACAAAAATGGAAAATAAGAAGGAAATGAAGGTAAAGCTTCTTGATTGTACGATTCGTGACGGTGGATACTTGAATAACTGGCGTTTTGAGAAAAGATTTGTGCGGGAGGTATTCCGTTCTCTATCAAAAGCCGGAGTGGATTACTTTGAAATCGGTTTCAAAGGTACAGAAAAATTTTTCAACAAAGAAAGTTTTGGCTTATGGAGATTTTCGGAAGAAAAAGACATAGCTGAAGTCTGTAGTGGCATTCGGGGTCCGTTAATCACCGTTATGGCTGATTATGGAAAAATAGAACTTGCAGATATTATACCGAAGTCAGAGAGCGTTGTTACAATGGTAAGACTTGCTGCTCATAAGGATAAAATCAAGTCTGCTATGAGTTTTCTTGCGAAGATTAAGGCCAAAGGGTATGAAACATCGATTCAGGCGATGGGATATTCGTGTTATTCAGAGAAAGAGAGAAGAGAGTTTGCAAAGATTCTAGAGAATTTTGAAATTGATTATGCATACGTTGCTGATTCATACGGTTCAATTTTTCCTGACCAGATGGAGCAAATACTTGAACCTCTTTTACAGTTAAAAAATAATGTAAAAATAGGATTTCATCCACATAATAATCTTCAGATGGCTTTTGCAAATACGATTAAAGCGATTTGGTGTGGAGTAGATATTGTCGATGGTTCTATTTTTGGAATGGGGCGCGGTGCAGGTAATTTACCCACTGAAATTATTCTTGCCTATTTAAATGATAAAATGCCGGATAAATTTAATGTAATACCGGTTCTTAATTGTATAGATAAATACTTCATTAACATGAAAAAACAGATTGGATGGGGGTATCAGCTGCCTTATATGCTTTCCGGAATTTTCCAGTGTCATCCTTCTTATTCAAAAAAACTGATAAATTTTAAAGAGTTTACCATGGAAGATATCTGGCGAGCACTTGAATCTATTAAAGGAAAGAATTTTCCCGGGTTTTCTGAGGAATTACTTGATAATATTATTAGTCAAGGAATAGCAGGGGAACCTTCCTATCATGAAACAACAGAAAAACCCGATCAGTTTTTAAAGGTAAAAACTGAGGAAAAAAGTTTTAATGTGTCTTACCTTGACAGTCATAAGAAGAGTACTTTCCTGGTACTTGGAAATGGTCCTACTCTTAAACAATATCAAACAGAGATACAGGCATTCATTGATAAATATAATCCCATTGTTCTGGCGGCAAATTATCTGGGTGGTTTGTTTATTCCCCATTATCACGCGTTTTGCAATAAAAGAAGATTTATAGATTATGTTGATACGACGCATAAATCATCAAAACTACTTATTGGACAATATATCACAGACGGTATAATAAAAGAATATACCCAAAGAGATTACGAGTATATATATTATGTTGATAGTTTAAGTAATTTTGGAATTGTAAATGGTATTATTCAGTGTAATTGCAGGACTGTTTCTGTGCTTTTGATGGGATTAGCTGTGGTAATGGGGGCAGAGAAAATATTTGCCGTGGGTATGGATGGTTATCTTAATACTGATTCGCAAGGCAATTTGTTATTTTATAATGAGGTTGATGAAAAAAAAGATCGTGATATTATCATTGATATGCACAAATGGAACAATAAGTTTATAGGACAGATAAACGAATATCTTCTTAACCTGGGGAAAGAAGGCATTGATATTTTGACCCCCACCAGTTATACTCAATTTTATAAGGGAATTAAAAATTATATATAGGAGAGGGAACATGAATAAAAAAAATAATAAAATCGTTACTTTTGGAGAAATAATGCTGAGGATGTCTCCTTCTCTTTTAGGAGAAAGAATTGTTAAGGCTATAGATTTTACGATAGAACCGGGTGGAAGTGAGTCTAATGTTGCCGTAGCTCTTGCGAAATTGGGTAACGAGACTGTTTTTGTCAGTAAACTTCCTGTTAGCAATATTTCTGAAAAAATAATGAGATATTTGAAGTCTTATTCAGTGGATACTTCGTATATTATTTTCGGCGGTAAGCGTGTAGGGTTATACTGGACAGAGAAGGGAATTGGGCCAAGGGCATCGCAAGTAATATATGATCGCGAATATTCTTCTTTTTCCAATATAAAATACACAGATTTTGACTGGAACGGTATATTCAAATCTGCATATTGGTTTCATACCAGTGGTATTTGTCCCGCATTGTCGGATGATGTGTATAAAACACTTAAAAAATGCATGAGGGAAATCAAACGTAATATCATGGTTTCGATTGATATTAACTATCGCAATAAACTATGGAATTGGGTTAATAAAAAACCTTCATCAATTCATCGGGTTATGTGGGATTTTTGTTCAAGAGCTAATTTGATAACTGCAAATGAAAGTGATCTCTCCAATGCTTTAGGATTGAAAGGAAAAACAAAAAAAGGCGATTATGAATTAATGGCACAGGAGTGTTTCAAACAATTGCCTAATCTTAATTATATAGCAATTAATTTAAGAGAATCTTTTTCAGCCAGCCGGAATAAATGGAGTGGTGTTCTTTTTGTTAGAGAAAAGGGTAAAATTACAATGTTTAAAGGCCCTGAAATTATGATTACCGATATCGTAGACAGAATTGGTTCCGGAGACAGTTTTACTGCAGGGATCATACATGGGATTATTAACTGTGGAAGAGATTTCCAGCGTATTGTTAATTTTGCAGTTGGATTATCTGCCTTGAAACATACCATTAGGGGGGATGCTTCGCAATTTACAAGTGAAGATGTCGAGAATTTGTTTGATAACCCGGGCAGTAAAATTCTAAGATAAGGGAAAAAACATGCTGGACAATTATAATGCTATAAAAGAAATTTATAAAAAGGAAAATAGACTGGTTAACGTATCTCCTGAATACTGTGAAATTTTAGGTACAGACAGATTTGAAGATACGAATAGAGAATTTGGAAAAAGATTCCTTGATTATAGAAAAAAATGGCGTAAAAATCCTAAACATTTTATTGTAAATGAATTCCCTCTTCACCTGGATGTGGAACTAAATAATACCTGTAATTTAAGATGTTTGATGTGTCAGATTCCTTTTTCTAAAATGAAAAAAAAATTTATGGGAATTGATATGTTGAAAAAAATCCTGGATGAGGCTGCAAAATACAATCTTTTTTCAATAAAATTTAATTTTCGCGGAGAGCCTTTGATGCATCCGCAAATAACTGAATTTATAGCATTGGCAAAAACTGCCGGAATTTTGGAAGTTCAATTTAATAGTAATGGTACTCTTTTGAATAAAAAACTTTCACAGGATTTAATTGAAGCCGGACTTGACCGGATAAAATTTTCTGTAGACAGTATAAATCCTTTAATATATAATGAATTTCGTCGGGGAGCAAATTACAGAGATACTGTTCAAAATGTTTTTGATTTTGTCGAAATCAGGAATAGGTTGAAAAGGAAATTTCCGAGTGTTCAAGTTCAAATGGTAGTAATGAAAACAAATTTACAGGAAATGGGAAATTATGTAAAGTTTTGGGAAAACAAAGTCAATCGTATAGGATTTTCACGATATAGAAGTCAAAACAATTTAAGTGGGATCAAGGAGAATTTTCAGGAGAAACAGATTAAAATACCTTGTTCTCAGCTGTGGCAGCGATTAGTAGTAACTTGTGACGGAACAATTTTAATGTGTTGCGGAGATTATCTTTTAAGAAATCCCCTGGGAAATATCAATAGCAATACTCTCTCAGAAATATGGAATAGTGATAAATTAAATAAAATCAGACACCTTCATCAGGAGGGAAGATTCGAACAAATACCGGTTTGTAGGGATTGTGAGGTGAATTATAAATGAGTAACATCTTTCCATTATTAATTGCAGAAGTTGCTAATTGTCACGGGGGAGATGTTAATTATATGAATGATATTGTTGAAAAAGTTTGTAAGACTTCCGTTGATGCTGTTAAATTTCAATTGATTATTGCCGATGAATTTTTTTTGCCGAAACATTCACAATACAAATTATTTAAGTCTCTTGAGTTTAAATATAAGTTTTGGGAAAAAATAGTTAAAAAAGTAAAACTTGCAAAAAAAACATTGATTTTTGATGTTTTTGGGGAGGATTCTTTAAAAACGGCACTTCGGCTTAATACGGATATGTTTAAAATTCATGCTACGGATTTTGATAATTTAAAATTTATTGAAAGAGTTTTTTCATTTGGTAAGCCTGTTTATTTATCAACGGGCGGAGCAAGTATTAAAAACATTGATTCGGTTATGAACCTTTCTAAAAAGAAAAAAGTGTGTTTATTGGTAGGATTTCAATCTTTTCCGACTCCGGTTGAAGAGGCACATTTAAATAGAATAGAGTTTTTGAGTAAAAAATATAAAGTTTCTGTCGGATATGCGGATCATTGTGCGGCCGAGAGCGAATTTTCTATGATTTTACCTTGTCTTGCGGTAGCTAAAGGGGCTGTATCTATCGAAAAACATATTTGTTTGAAAAATAGAAAAACAATATATGATTGGCAGGCTTCTTTATCCCTGAAACAGATTGATAAACTGCATAGCCAATTGTTGCTGGTTAAAGAAAGTTTGGGAAAAAACGGATATACAATTTCTTCTTTGGAAAAACAGTATAATAAAAAGGTAAGAAGAATAGCTGTAAGTCTAAAGGATTTATTTTCCGGTACTGAAGTTAATTATACAAATGTAACTTTTTTAAGGGGAGAAAACGATTATAGTTTGAAACAGATAATTACTCCAGCTGAATTTTCGCACTTTTTGGGCCGGAAATTAAATTGCAAAGTGAATAAACATTCCATTTTAAAAAAGAAGATGTTTAAATGAAAAAGATAATTGGATTGGTTGCCGTCAGAACAGAATCGACTAGATTAAAGAATAAAGCATTTAGTAGGATTTTGGGTAAACCGATAATTGAAATATTAATTGATCGTTTAAAGGAGACTCCATATTTAGACGACTTTATTATTTGTACAACAGAACTTGAATCGGATAATGACCTAGAGCAATTTTGTAAAATAAAAAATGTAAAATGTTTTCGCGGAGAAAGTAAAAATGTTTTAAAACGATTTGTTGATGCTTCAAGATTAAATCCTTCTAACTATATCGTAAGAATTACAGGGGATAATCCATTAACTGATTTTGAAAGTATGCATGAGTGTTTTTTATATATGGAAAGTAAAGGTTTTGATTATTCCCGGCCTATTGGTGTGCCGTATGGCACTGCCGCTGAGGTGATAAGAACTAAATCACTGTATGAACTATTAGAAAGGTCTCTTACTTCTGATATGAGTGAATATATGACTTATTTTTTTGAATTGGCTCCGTTTATTAAATCAGCTTTATATGAAGTAGAGAAAGATATTTATCTGCCTGAATTGAGGTTAACTATAGATTATGAAGATGATTTGTTATTTGTTAAAAAGTTGATAGAAAACTTTGATGGAAGAGTTCCTCCTTTAAAAAAGATAGTAGAGTATAGTTGTTCGTTGTACAACTATCCAAAAGACTATTTTGATAAAAAAAAAGAAGACGGAATAAAAAAAATGATAAAATTTAATTGATAGAATTTTTGATAAAATGTGGTTTTTATAGATGGAGTAAGTACGGAATATTTGCTGTAACGAAAGATTAAAGGTGGTTATTTATAAAATGGAGGTAGGTGAAAATGGCTCTTCAAGTTTCAGATGATTTACAACTATTAGAACTCATGTTAAAAAACACTAAGGATGCTCCGAATGTTTATAAACCCACATATTATTGGGATGTTCACGAGAAGAAATTTGTTCCTGAGTTGAAGAAATTGGGGCTTCATAATTTTAGAAGAAGGAAAAATTCAATTCTTTCCAGTTTTGGAGCGACTGATTTAGCTCCTTCGTTTTATATTTCTTTGATTTCCAGATGGCGAATATTCAAGAGCGATTTCATGAGAAAGCTGCTAAATAGAATTATAAGAATTTCTTTTTATTTAGTTAACATCGATATAAAAGATATGGAACGTATGTCTTTCGAATTTGTACGTATGCAAGGTGAAAAAGTCGGTGCTAAATCAATTGATAAGTTTGAAGCATCTTTGTTTGGTAATCCTGAGGATATTATTAAAATTGGCAAAAAAACTTATACGATGTATATATTGTATTATTACTTGCGATATGTATATTGTTGTAATTATATAAACTTTGATAATGTTAAAGTGATAGTCGAATTGGGTTGTGGTTCCGGAAAACAAGTTGAGGTAATTAAGAAATTACATCCGGATATTTGCTTTTTATTATTTGATATACCTCCTCAATTATATGTTGCTGAACAATATCTGAAGTCAGTTTTTCCCGATTCTGTTGTATCTTATAGGGATACGACAAGTATTAATTTAATTCCCGAGGAAAGAAAGGGTAAAATCTTTATTTTTGGAAATTGGAAATTTCCTATTTTAGAAAGGGAAAAAGTTGATTTATTTTGGAATGCTGCAAGCTTGCAGGAGATGGAACCGGATGTAGTTTCAAATTATCTTGGATATGTGAATAAGATTGCAGATAATGTTTTCTTGCAGGAAAAAATGGTTGATGGGGTGCAAATTGCGATGGAAAAAGGGGATATTGGGGTGTTGAAAAAGACAAAATTGGAAGACTATAAAAAAAATCTTACAAATTTCCAAATACTTGATTTATCTCCCTGTATGTATCCCATGGGAAAGCAACTTGAGGGATATAGTGATACTTTTTGGAAACGAGTTTAATTTGATTTAATAGTGCCTGTCACAAAACTATTTTTCCGTCGAAAATTTTAGGGGGTAAAATATTTTTGCCCTCCTGTTATGTCCGACGATACTTTATTTCACCCTCTCCTTTAATCCTCTCCCCTCGAGGGAGAGGATTAAAGGAGAGGGGGGACATTTTGTGACAGCTTATTGATTTAATAAGAAAGGTGTGGAAATAATATACTAAAAAATTAAAGGTGGGATAGTTAAAGAAATGGTTTTGTTTTAAAGATTATTTTCAAAGAAATAAAATATTGATTATTAACGAATTTGCCAATGTTTTGGAAGGTAACTTATTGGGAGGTTACTGTGAGTGATTCAATTGATTTAGGTTGTGGAGTTTCTTTAGGAGGGAATAATCCTTGTGTTGTCATACTTGATGCAGGGGTAAATCATAATAACGACCCGAAAAGAGCTTTAGAATTAATAAAAACGGCTAAAGAGGGAGGGGCTTCAGCAATAAAATTTCAAACTTACACTGCCGGTGAAATTAGCACTAAAACTGCGCCTCGTTATTGGGATTCTAAACTGGATACGGATGGGGGAGTGTCACAATATGATATGTTTAACAAACTTGATAAATTACCAAAGGAAGCCTACTTTGAAATGAAAGAATATGCTAAAGAGTTAAAAATTGCTTTTTCCTCTTCACCTTTTGGCATGGAGAGTGCAAAATTTTTAAAAAAATTAGATATAGATTTTTATAAAATCGCTTCAGCGGAAATGACAAATTATCAAATGATAGAGTTTATTGCCGATATAGGGAAACCAATGATTTTTTCTACCGGCGCATGTAGTATTGATGAGGTTGAAAAAGCGTTAGATATTGCCTATAAAATGGGTAATACAAATGTTGCTTTGCAACATTGTATTCTAAGTTATCCTTGTAAGGATGAAGATGCAAATTTGGCTAAAATGGTTAAATTGCAACAATTGTTTCCTGATATACCCATTGGTTATTCTGACCATAGTTATGGTGAAATCGTACCACTGGCAGCAGTGGCTTTGGGTGCTAAATCTATTGAAAAACATTATACGTTAGAACAATCTCTTCCGAATAGTCCCGACCATAAGTTTTCTTTAACCAGGGATGAACTTAAAAATTTTACGCTAAACGTAAGAAAAGTTGAATCATCCATTGGTAAATACCGCGAGGGATATTATCCCGTTGAGGGAAAAGCACATTCATTTGCAAGGAAGAGTATTGTTGCTGTATCGCTGATTAAAAAAGATACAGTGATTACTGCTTCTATGATAGATTGTAAAAGGCCCGGAACAGGAATTTATCCGCAATATATGAATGAAATTATTGGTAAAAAGGCAAAAGTAGATATTGCTGAAGATGAAATTTTAAGATGGGATATGATTTAATATGCCGATATTTGATAAGGAATTAGTCTTTATAGTCCCGACAAAAAACAGATTGGAAAATCTTAACAGACTTTTGTCAAGTATTCAAAAGCAAAAGGTTAGACCGAAACAAATTATAGTTATAAATGATGCAAAGGTTTTTAATAAATCAATATTAAGTGAATTTACCGATTTAAAGATACGATATGTGATAAAGGATGGCTGTTCTCTTACTAAAGCAAGAAATATTGGTCTATCAATGGTTGATTCGTCTGTAAATTTTGTTGGGTTTTTAGATGATGATATTGTATTAGAGGATAATTCGCTTAAAGTTATGCAGGAATTTTTTGAGAAAACAACCAATACGGTTGCCGGTGCATCATTTAATATAATTGGAAGTGCTCCACAGCGCAGAAGAGTTTTTGGTTGGATAAAGAGGTTTTTTCAGCTATATAGTTGGCAGGTGGGGGAAGTACTTCCTTCCGGGTTTCAGACATCATTATTTCCTGTTGGGGAAGATACCCGGGTCGAATGGCTTCTTGGCGGGGCTACAATATGGCGAAAGGGGGTTTTTGACCAATTCAAATTTGATGAGTGGTTTACCGGATATAGTTTTGTAGAAGATCTTGATTTCAGTTATAGAGTGGGACGAAAATATAAATTATTGGTTGTAGCGAAGGCGAGAGTTCAACACCTTACTTCTTTAGCAAATGAAATAAAAAATTATCATTATGGAAAATATCAAATAATCAATAGATTTTATTTTGTCGGAAAACATATTCATTTATCCAAAATCTTGTTTTTTTGGGCAGCAATCGGACAGGTGTTTGAAAATTTAGCTGTTGCTATAGAACAAAAACAATGTTGTTATATTCAAAGAGCTATGGGTAATTTAGCCGGAATATTTTGTCTTATTTTTAAAAGTAGAGAAAGATTGAATGAACATATAAAAGTATAAATTATAAATTGTATAGATAAACTAAAAAAATGGATAATAAAACAAGATTAGTGTTTTTAGATAAATTTGATTTTAGAAGAAAAGTTGTTTCCGGTAAATTTTCTAAATTTATAATGCTTGGAAATAATCTTGAGTGCGAATTGGTGAAGGAGAATTTCATAAAAAATGGTTTTACGGAAATAAAAAAAGAGCAAATTAGTGAATCAAAACTTAATGATTTTAATTGGAAATATATAGAATTTATAGGAAACCTCAATAAATTAAATACTGATAGAATAATCTGGCATACTTTTTCTTTTACGTCTAAGAATTATTTTTTGTCTCGACTCCCTGAAAAAATTTATAAGTATTTATTAATATTAAATATCATTAAAAATTTCCACGGAGATTTAATTTATATTATAGAAAATGATTTCGATTTTATTAAATCGGTTCAGAATATACTTAAAGATAAAGATATCAGTTTAAGTAATTTCGTGGCACCGCAAGATATCAAAGCCGTTGTAAAAAGATATGTGCCTTTTGTGAAAGTTTTTCAATGTTTTTTTGCGGAATGTTTACATTTAATGTATATTAAGTTTTTTTGGAAAAAAAATTTTTTTCTAAATAACGAATGCGATTGTATACTAAAAACATTTATTGACCATCAATCATTTGATTCTAAAGGAAATTTTTCTGATACATTTTTTGCTCCTTTAGCAAAACATTTTGAAAAGGAAAAGTTTTCATATTTTTTTTGGGCTCACATTTTTCCAGACTGGCATTTGAATATAAATAAAATATCACAATATAATAACATCATACCGGAAAATTATTTTTTGTCGTTCCGGGATCTATTAAAATGTCTTATTTTTTCATTTAAAAAATATGAAATTAAAAAGATGAGTTTTGAACATACGGATGTTACCAAATTAATAAGAACGGAAATTAAAAGAGACAGAAGAGAAGGTAAAGTGTTTTCAAATTATTGTGCTTACTTGTGTATGGAAAAATTTGTTAAAAATGTGAATTTCCGCAAGTTAGTATATGTTTTTGAAAATCAATGCTGGGAAAAAATGATTCTTACAGCTCTAAAAAAATCAGGAAAAGATGTAAGGACGATTGGTTTTCTCCATTCAGTAATTCAGATGAAACATTTAAACTATTTTATGGGCAAAGACGAAATCAAGTATATTCCTTATCCCGATAGAATAGTGACTACAGGGAAAATAACAAAAGACTTGTTGGAAAAACACGGAAATTATTTTCCCAACAGTTTATACGAAGGATGTGCTCTTAGGCAAAATAAATTGTTTGAGACATATAAACAGAATATTATTAAACGAGAGAAAAGGTTAAAGAAAGTCTGTTTGATTGCTTTAAAAGGTGAATTGGACGAAGATTTGAGATTGATAGATTTCATAAAGATTTTAGTAAATGATTTTAATGTTATTATCAAAGCTCATCCTCTTTCTTCTTTTGGAAAGATTATTCGTTTGTCTCAAATAACAAAATATTCTAATGTAGAATTGTTTTCGAGAAAAAGTTTAATAAAATTATTTAATAAATCGGATTTTGTTATTTATAGTTCAAGCACTGTTTGTATAGAGGCACTTCTTTTTGGGCTCCCTGTAATCTTTGTTGATTTAGGGGAATTTTTGAATCCAGACCCGCTGTTTGATTTTAATTTATTTAAATGGATAGTAAAATCACCGGAGAAACTTTTAAAAACAATTGGGTCTATAGAAAATATTCCGGACGATAAATATTTGCGACTTCAAAAAGAAGCTTCTTCTTACGCTCATTATTATTTTTCGTCTGTTACGGAAGAGAGATTGAAAGCATTTTATAAGTGAAAAAATAAAAAAAATAGATGCTTTATTATATTTTTATATGGGAGAATAAAGATGAATTGGAATAAAAAGAAAGTATTGGTAACAGGAGCGGGTGGATTTATCGGGAGTCACTTAATAGAGAAATTAGTAAAACTTGGAGTAAATATGCGAGCATTAATTAGATATAATTCCCGTAATGATTTTGGATTGATTGAGATTTTGCCGAATAAGATTAAGGCAAAAATCGATATAGTGGCAGGGGATTTAAGGGATTCTGAAACAATTAGAGAAATAATGAAAGACAGAGAAATAATATTTCATTTAGGAGCTTTGATTGACATTCCTTATTCTTACCTTCATCCCCGGGAAGTAGTCCAGACTAATGTTATGGGAACGTTGAATATTCTTACAGCAGCAAAAGATATGAATATCGAAAGAATAATTCATACTTCTACCAGTGAAGTATATGGAACCGCACAGTATAGTCCTATAGATGAAAAACATTTTTTACAGGGACAATCACCTTATTCAGCGACTAAAATTGCAGCGGATAAATTAGCAGAGAGTTTCTATTGCTCTTTTAATTTACCGATAACGACTATTCGGCCTTTCAATACATATGGGCCGAGGCAATCAGCCAGAGCAATTATTCCTACAATAATTACACAGATGTTGACAAAAAAAGAAATTTTTCTTGGTTCTTTGTCTCCGACGAGAGATTTTACGTATGTGAGTGATACGGTTGAAAGTTTTATTAAAGCAGCTCAGTCAGACAAGTCTATAGGAGAAGTGATTAATGTGGGGTCGAATTTTGAAATTTCTGTTGGAAGTTTAGTAGAAAAAATTAGTTATTTAATCGGGAAAAAAGTGAAAATAACCTGTGATAAAAAAAGAATCAGGCCCAAAAAAAGTGAAGTAGGAAGATTAATTGCGGATAATTCAAAAGCGAAAGGATTGATTGATTGGAGTCCAAAAATAACAATAGATAATGGATTAAAGAAGACAATTGAATGGATTGAGAAAAATATTAAGTTATACAAAATAAATATTTATAATATTTGAAATGTTTTAGGTAATGTTAAAAATTAAATGAAAGAATATGAAAAGTAATTTCCCCCTTTGAAAAAGGGATAAAATTTTCCCCCTTTGAAAAAGGTATAAAATCTTCCCCCTTTGAAAAAGGGGGTTAGGGGGATTTAAGGTGTTAAAATACAATGCGAGGTTAAAACACAATTCTCGTCGATTACGCAGGGAAATGACAGATAGT
>JAUVLC010000189.1 GCA_030595925.1 Clostridia bacterium
TGTATTCTATATTTTAAAAGTACCTGTGATAAATTAACTATCCGGTATTTCCTTGAAATTCTTATCCATAAATCATAATCCTGTGCAATATAATATTTTTCATTATAATAACCAATATCACCAAATATCTCCCTTCTTAACATAACCGTTGGATGTGCTATGTAAGGGTAGGTAAGAGGACTACTTGCTATTAGCAATGCCTTAATTTCTGTTGAATTTGTAGGCAAACAAACTTTTCTTACAATTTTTCCGGTATCATCTACGATTAAATACCAACTCCCTATTACATTAATACTTGTATTCTTATTTAAAAATTCAACCTGAACACTAAACCGGTTAGGAAAAGCAATGTCATCTGCGTCCATCCGCGCAATATATTTCCCCCGGGCAATTCTAATCGCTTTATTTAATGATTTTGTTTGTCCTATATTTATCTCATTTTCAATATATACTATCCTGGAATCAGTATATGATTGTATAATTTCTCTTGTTTTATCAATACTTGCATCATTTACAATAATAAATTCAAAATGAGTAAAAGTTTGGTTTAAAATACTCTCTATAGATTCTTTTAAATATCGCTCCCCATTATAAACACTCATTATAACACTTACTACCAATTTATCTTTATTCAAAAGCCAAAAATCCTTTCTCTTTTCAAAAAAAATATTTAATTACTCTGTACAATTTATAATTTTTCTATTTTTATTTAAACAACAGCTCTCCAATAATTTAAAACATCCTTCAATGTATCTTTCATTTTCACACCGGGCTCCCATCCCACAGCTTTCTTCAGTTTTGAATAATCACCAATTTGCAACGGAACATCATATCCCGGAATTTTGTCCTCTTGCTGTTTTACCTTTATCCGAACCTTACTCATCCCTAACAATATCTCTAAAATATTTCCAATAGTATGTCCTGTCCCTGAACAAACATTGTATACCTCTCCTACCTGCCCTTTCTTAAGAGCAAGATAATAGGCTTTGACAACATCCCTTGTATCAGTAAAGTCCCGAACTGATTTTGTATTACCAATACATAATATTGGTTTTTTATACCCTTTTTCTATTTCGGCAATTTGTTTAGCCAGATCGGAACAAACAAAAAACGGGTTCTCACGTGGAGCAGTATTATTAAATGTACGAGTTCTAATTATCCTTAGATTATAATTTTGATAATATTGAAGAGAAATCATATCCTGTGCCAGTTTACTAACACCGTACGGAGTACGCGGATTAAGATTGTTTTCTTCTCTTATGGGATTTTTTTTCGAGGAAACCAATCCATATTCAGCACTGGAACAGGTTACCAAAATCAACGGATTTATATTATTCATCCTCACCGCTTCAAAAACATTTATCATTCCTAAAATATTGGTTTTATACATGTTTTCTAAAAAGTTTTTTCGGAAAGAATTATAAGTAATTCCCGCAAGATGAAAAATAAAATCAGGTTTAATCTCTCCTATAATTTTTGTAAGCGTTTTCTTGTTTTTAATATCACATTTCTGCAATTTTATTTTATTTACAATACCTTTTATATTGTGCTTATTAATATTATTATCGATACCAAACACCTTATATCCCTTATTTATTAACAATTCTGTAAGATAACTTCCGGCAAGACCGGTAATTCCGGTAATAAAAGCTTTCAATTTAGACCTCTTTTACAAATATAGTTTTATTATTCTTAAATTCCTTAACGGCCTTTTGATAATCCTCCGGCATCCCTATATCCAGCCAAAAATCTTTACACGGAAAACTTATTACTTTTTCTTTATTTGATATTAACGTTTTAATCAGTTCCGGAAAATCCATTTTTCTGTTTCCTGGAATATACTTTAATACCTCCGGTTCAAAAATATATATACCCATACTTACCTGATACTTATTTGTCGGCTTCTCTATATAATCTTCAATTTTATTGTCCCCGGTAATTTTAAGAACCCCTAAATCCACTCTGTATTCACGATTATATGTCCCTATTGTAACTAAAGGCGAATTGACCCGGTGATATTCAATTAATTCTAAATAATTCATCGTCGTCAAAAGATCTCCGTTCAAAACCATAAAAGTTTCATCCAAACCTTTAATCAAAGAAAGAGGCCCTGCAGTACCTAAAGGATCATCTTCCTTTGAATAATTAATTTTTACTTTATATTTTTCACCATTACCTAAAAAAGCCATAATTAATTCCCCCAAATGCCCAATAGCTATCGTAATGTCAGTTATTCCATAATATTTTAATTGTTTTATTATAATCTCTATTATTGGTATATCGTCAATAGGAATCAATGGTTTTGGAAAAATCGTGGTATACGGAATCAATCTTTTTCCTTTCCCCCCGGCTAAAATTACTGCTCTCATAATTCATCCCCTCCTAAAACATCGTAATGTCAAAAGTATTTGACATTTAATTTATAATTTGTATAATTTACCAACGAGAATATTTGTTTCGTTTTGTATTCCCGTCGTCCTCCCCCTTTTTTTAAAAATGAACCTATGTTTTTCCCCCTTTGAAAAAGGGGGCTAGGGGGATTTTATTCATATTCTTTCTTTTACTGCCTGATAAATCACTTCCATAACAGAATCCAGTTCTTGCAAAACTTGTAGATTATTAAAACGCAAGACACATAATCCCTTGTTCTTCAAGTATATATCTCGTTGTTTATCTTTCCGCTCCTTATCCAATTCCACGTGTTGTGATCCATCCACTTCTACTACAATCCTTGGTTGAGATG
>JAUVLC010000021.1 GCA_030595925.1 Clostridia bacterium
GTAGGAGAGCAAGTTAGATTTCAAAGTGAGGGAAATGCAATTACAGGAATAGTAATTAGAATTAATCGAAAAACAATTAGTGTAAAAACTAAAGAAGGCTACTGGAATATTGAGCCACAATTTATTACAAAGGTAAAATAAGGGAAGTTTTAAATAAGATATCCCAAAATCAAATACCTCAAAATAGGAGGGTATTACGCTTAAAATATTACTTTGGAAGAATGGAAGGTGAGGGTACAGACAGGGGATTATCTCTTGACAACTTAATGCAGTATGTCCCCAAGACGTTCAAAAGCGATTACGAATTTATGGGTGTGGAGTGATTGCGGTGATGGTGATTTGGTTTTTATCCGGACCGTAAAACCAAAAAATCCTATAAGCAGCAGGTGTTGATTGTTCTACATAGGCTTCAAATATTTTTTCACCTTTTGGACCACTAAGAGAAGTAAATTGATGGGTATTAAGTCCCTGATGTCGGGGATTGGAAGATAAAAACTGGATTGTTTTAGTTACGGCTTTATATCTTTTATGTAGACTTTTATCTTTTTTGATATTTTTTAATTGGTTTTTAGCCGCGTCGGTTAAGAATATTTCAAACATTTAGTATCCTATAATGATTTAAGGTTGAGTTTTGAAATTTTACCTTCAGCAGCATCTTTTAATCCTGATTGGACTGCTTTAGAAGCTTGTTTGTTTTTGTATAACCAAAGTTCTGAGGCAGGAATTTCAACAATGGGTTGAATCAGGATTTCACCTGCTTTATTTTGGTATATACGGACTCGCTTGAAGTTTTTTAGGTATTTGCCAATACTAATTCTTTCGCGTTCGTCGATAGTTTTTGTTGCAAGTTCAGAAAAATCATCTGAAATATGAATTTTTTGGGTTTTCATAATTTTTTACCTCCTTTATAAAAATAGCATAAATCCCAAAAAATGTCAAGTGGGAATTGCGTAAAATGGGAAAATAAAAAAAAGGGGGGACATCTTAATCTAGGAGAAAGGTGCAGATAGGGGGAAACATAGGAATCTGACTTATTTATTCTTCCAGAAAAAAAAGTATTTTTAATGACATTTTAACTATTTAACAACGTCCCCTATTCCCGTCCCCAAAACCAAATTTGATAAACTATTAAAAGAGAAACTGGTGAGCAGAGAGAAGTGGAAACAGATTGTTAACCGATTTCAAAAAGGGGAAGATAAATCACTACCCAATATTATTACTGTCTTATACCAGGCAATAAAAATAGCGGAAGAGAAAATGGTGGAATCCTCGTTAAGAGGAGGTAAAGTAGATTTACTTATTAACCCGCAAGTCGGACAAGTTAAATTTACGGAATTTAATCGTGCAGATGAATGTATTCGAGCCGGGGAGTTAGCAACTTTATCTAATTTATCCTTGATAAAAGAAATTTGCCGGAAAAAAAACTAAATTAAAAAAGGAGAAAAAATATAAAAGGGAACATAAAGGACGTAACGTTCCTTATTTGCCGGAGGTAAAAGAAAATGAAAAAAATCGTTACAATTTTAACTGCTTTAATCCTAATAGGAATACCTTTTTATGTATGTCATGCGAAATTTGGAATAGGGCTTCCATCGGTAGTGAAGAAAAGAGTGGAGGATTTGGATAAGAAGGTTAAAGAGGAAAAAGAAGCAGAGAGGAATCATTCTCCTAATACCCCGGCGGAACCTACCCCGGCAAATGGGGCAAAAGGATGTCCTATTACCCAGGATATAAGATGGAGTGGAGGGGATCCGGATGTAGGGGATAGTGTGGTGTACGATGTGTATTTTGGTGATTCAATATCGCCTTCCCTTGTTTCTGCTGGTCAATTAGGAACAATCTATGATCCCGGAACGTTAAATAATAATACGGTTTATTACTGGAAAATTGTGGCAAGAGACAACCATGGTGAATCAGCAATAGGAGAGGTATGGTCCTTTGAAACTGTAATTATCAGAAGCTGGAAGACGGCAGAACTGATTGAGACGGATGATGGAGCTGCTGCTAATCCTCGAGTTGCGATAGGGCAAGACGGAAATGCACTTGCTGTTTGGCATCAGCATAATAGTACATATAATATTTATGCTAATAGATATGTTTCCGGTTCGGGTTGGCAGACGGCAGAACTGGTTGAGACAGATAATTCAGGACATGCTGTTTCTCCTCAAGTTGCGATAGGGGGGGACAATAATGCCCTTGCTGTGTGGGGACAGTGGGATGGCACAAGGGAAAACATTTGGGCAAATAGATATATATCCGGTTTGGGTTGGCAGACGGCAGAACTGATTGAGACGGATGATGAAGATGCTTTTGAGCCTCAAGTTGCGATAGGGCAGGACGGTAACGCCCTTGTTGTGTGGAGGCAGTGGGATGGCACTAGGTATAACATTTGGGCAAATAGATATATATCCGGTTCGGGTTGGCAGAAGACAGCAGAACTGATTGAGATGGATGATGGAAATGCTTCTTATTCTCAAGTTGCGATAGGGGGGGACAATAATGCCCTTGCTGTGTGGGGACAGTGTGATGGCACAAGGTAAAACATTTGGGCTAATAGATATATATCCGGTTTGGGTTGGCAAACGGCAGAACTGATCGAGATGGGTGATGGAGATGGTTCTGATCCTCAAGTTGCGATAGGACAAGCCGGTAGTGCCCTTGCTGTGTGGAGAGAGTGGGATGGCACAAGGATTAACATTTGGGCAAATAGATATATATCCGGTTCGGGTTGGCAGACGGCAGAACTGATTGAGATGAGTGATGGAAATGGTTCTGATCCTCAAGTTGCGATAGGAGGGGACAATAATGCACTTGCTGTGTGGGGACAGTGGGATGGCATAAGGGATAACATTTGGGCAAATAGATATGTCTCTGGTTTGGGTTGGCAGATGGCAGAAATGATCGAGATGGGTGATGGAAATGGTTCTGATCTTCAAGTTGCGATAGGAGGGGACAATAATGCCCTTGCTGTGTGGAGAAAGTCAGATGGCACAAAGTATAACATTTGGGTAAATAGATATGTCTCCGGTTCTGGTTGGGGGACGGCAGAACTGATTGAGACGGATGATGGATATGCTTCTGATCCTCAAGTTGCTATAGGACAAGACGGTAATGCACTTGTCGTGTGGGGACAATCAGATGGCATCAGAAACAATATTTGGGCCCGTAGATATGACGAGCAATAAAAAGGATTACATCGCATCAATAGAGTATCAACATGGGACTAACTTGACTAATTGTAGAAATGTTGTTATATCATTGATTGATTCATGCCAATAGCGAAAGCAAGAGCTGTTTGTGAATTTAGGAATAGATTGTCTTGGGTTGAGCGGAAGCAGGTTTGAAAAAGAATTGAAAGTGAGTTCAAGTGGAATAAGCAAATTATATCGAAGAGGAAAAGAAGTAACTAAAAACGAACCAGAAGTGATACAAAGAATAATTAGTTCCTAAAGTACGCAACGTCCCCTATGCTCAAGTTTGTACGGAACAAAGGCAGAAAAAAACACCTATCAAAGGGATAAAAATATATATTCCACCTGCAAAAAATCCACTTTGTTTTTTCTCCACCCCAAAAAGAAAGTTTTTCTGTTGACCCGGAAGAAAATTTACCCCTTGACAAACAAATAAAGGTGGGATACATTTGTTGATGTAACGAACATAATAAATCCGAAAGGGCAAACCTTAAGAAATTAGGGGACGCAAAACTATGGGTCTGAAGGGGAAAAATTCCTGTGATCGCCGGGTTACCGAAGAGAAAAAATAAAAGCAAACAATAACCGGCTTAGTTACCTAAAGACAGGTAGCAAGTCGGTTTTTTTATTTTAAAAAACCTGTCCCACATACAAAGTGGGGCAGGTTAAGGAGGGCGAAAGTGAAGTATTGGGTAATTGCTCCTTATAGTTCTGAAAAATCAGAATTTGATAAAATTTGGGAATATGATGTAAAAAACGAAACAATTGCTATTGGATGGGGACAATTAGGGAATGTGTCAAAAATTAATGAAGAGAAACTAAAAGCTAAAATAAAAGAAGTTTATCCTAAAAAAACCACTTCCCATACTTTTAATAGCATTTGGAAGTTTTATAATGAAGTTAGCCTCGGAGATGTTATTATTGCTCGAAAAGGCAGAAAGAAAATAATTGGCATAGGAGAAGTGACGAAAACAGCTTTTTATGATAAAAAAAAGGGAAAAGAAAGGTCATTTAAAAAGGATAAACTTTTTCCAAATTTTATAAGTGTTAAATGGAAACAAAAAGGAGAAATTAATTTTGAAAACTTGGTCTTTTCTATGACTACTATTTATGAAATTCCAAAAGAGAAGTATAAGTTTTTAATAGAAGGGAAAAAACCCGGAGAGGGAGAACCAGAAAGTGAAGAGCAAAAAGAATTCATTTTAGAAAAATATCTTGAAGATTTTATTGTATCAAATTTCGATAGGATATTTAAAAATAAATTAAAGTTATATAAAGAGAAAGAGGGAAATGGTCAGCAGTATCCTACGGATATTGGATATATCGATATTCTTGCAAAAGAACCGGCAACAAATTCCTATGTAGTAATAGAATTAAAAAAAGGTAGAGGGTCAGATAAAGTCGTGGGTCAAATCCTTAGATATATGGGATGGGTTATGGAAAATCTTGCCCAAAAAAAAGAAAAAGTTAAAGGGTTGATTATTTGTAGGAAAAAAGATGAAAAACTTGATTTTGCTTTAAAACCAATACAAAACAATAATATTAAAGTAAAACTTTATAAAGTTGATTTTCAATTGATTGAATAATTAACCAAATATTTCACCTACGAAGTGGGACAGGGTTAACGGAGGGAAAAAATGGGAAATAGGGATAATTCTGATATTATCGTCATAGGTCTTACCGGCCCGTTTGGTAGTGGTTGCACTACTTTTGCAAAATTTTTTGATAAGTCCCCAGATAAAGAAAAAGGAAAAATAAATTTCATAGATTATCTTAGAGCAAATGGTTATTTCCCAGGGGAAAATGGAAAAGAAAAGGAACTATTAGATAATAGAATATATGATTTTTATGAGTTGTTAGAAAAAGTAGATGATATTTTAAAGAGACCTCTTAACCGGATAACAGAAATGGAACTTAAAATTATGTTACCGAGAATATTTAAGCAATTTGAGAATAAAGATAAAATTCTAAAGTTTGTAAAGAACGAAAGAAAAAAAAAGTACTCTGCGTTCTATGCAGATAAAGAAAATATAGAAGGCATAAAAGAACGCATTTTTTCCGGATTAAAAGTGTTATTGGAAGAAAGGGAAGTTTTAAATGCTTTGAGTGGCGAAACGAGTAAATTAGCAATGATTGTCGATAAGAGTAATCCTGAGAAGCACCGCTTTAAAAGAATCTCACTATCTGATATTATTATTTTTAAAACTTTATTAAATGTGGATGAAAAAGAATTTGATGAAGGGGAAAATATTCAGAAAAGTGTTGAAGAGTATAATAAAAAAGTGAAAAGTATGGCTGAAGAAAAAGATATTAATATAGATAAGAAAATAAATGAAGATATTAAAGCGTGGTATAAAAATTTTTCAAAGGTTACTCAATTATCAAAAGAAGAATTAAAAAAGATAGAAGAATATCGAAAGTTAATGCAAGATTTTGGTGATAATATTAGAAAATGTGGAAATCCTTATGATTATAAAACTACTTACGAAAAGAAAAATGTAATTAGTGAGAAATTAGTAAGAGAAGATCAGGATACAAAATATGAATTAGTTAAAGAGGTTAAAAATCTAATCGAATTGCTTGGTAAAAAAGAGAATCATAAGGTTTTTATCGTGGATGCTTTGAGAAATCCCCATGAGGTATTATATCTTAGAAAACACTTTCTGAATTTTTATTTAATATCGCTTTTTGCTCCCAACAAACTTAGAAAAGAGAGAATAGATAAAAAGGGGAAAGACTCTTTTAATAAAGATGATGAGAGAGATAGTGGTGAAGGTGTAAAAGGGGTTGAATTACTTTATAAACAAAATGTGACTTTATGCAGTACGTTAGCAGATGTTGCTATAAATAATTATGTAGCGGAAGATGAAGGGGAAAATGAATATTTTACTAAGCCATTTCGTAGAAAAATTGAAAAAGGTATTTATAGTCTGGATGATTTCAAAAGAAAAATTGTAAGATACTTTGCTCTTATGATAAATAAGGGATGCACAAAGCCTAATGATGATGAACAATTAATGAATCAAGCCTATGCTGTAGCAATGAAATCAAATTGTATAAGCAGACAGGTGGGAGCTGTGATTGTGGATGACGAGGGATATATAATTGGTGCTGGGTGGAATGACGTTGGAGAAGGACACATTAGTTGTGGATTAATTGAAATAAAAGATTTGCGAAAAGGCTTGGATGAATCTAATCCTATAGGGATATTTCAAAAGTATTTAAAATATATTTTAAATAATAAGGTAGAAAAAAATAATACAGAGCAAGTTGAAGAATGGGAAGATTTATTAAAGAAGTTTTATACGGATATTCATGAAGAACACTGTGTTTGTTTTAATGAATTAAGTTCTATGAAAAAATTTGAGAAAAAATTTGGAGAGAAATTTAATAAAGAAAAAGATAATATAAAAAAAGAAGTAGATAAAACATATCCCGATAATTTAAATTTAGCAAAAGATATAAAAGAGATAATAGATAAAATAAATATTAACAAAATATATCAGAAAAAAATAGAACATTGTAGGGCCCTTCATGCAGAAGAAAATGCTATTTTGCAGAGTGCACGGAGAGGGGGAATGGGGTTGAAAGGGGCAAAAATTTATACTACTACGTATCCATGTTCTTTATGTGCCCGAAAAATTTTACAAGTTGGAATAAGGGAAGTAATTTATGATGATTCATATCCTGACAAGTTATCGGAAATGTTTTTACAAGAGGGACAAAAAAGAGTTGACTTGAGACATTTTGAGGGGGTTAAACCATTGGGATATTTTAGATTGTTTAAGCCAGTTTATAACCAAAAAGAGTGGCAGGAATTAAAAATTAAGCACTTACTGGAAAAATATAGCTATAAGAGTAAAGAAGAAAAAAAGAGGTAATTTATCATGAAAAAAAAACCAAAAATATATGATTGCTATCCTTTATGGATTGTTATTTTTGCAAAGATTCTAATACTTTCGGGTTATGTTGCAGGAGCTTATATAATGTTTAGGTTAAGCCCAATTATTGGGATTTTATATGTAGTGTATCTATTTTTTCTTGAGCGTTATTTTTTTAAATCAAAAGAGGATAAAAAAATAGCAGAATATAAAGAAGTAATCAAATTTAATCCCAATAATGCAAAAGCTCATTATAATCTTGGGGCGATTTATTACATAAAGGGTTTGTTGGATGAAGCGATAGAAGGGTTTAAGAAAGCGATAAGGATAGAGCCGGATTTTGCGGAGGCTCATTGCGATCTTGGGGCAATTTATGGTAGGAAAGGTTTGGATGATAGAGCGATAGTAGAATTTAAAGAGGCACTCAGGATTAATCCTGATTATGTAGATGTGCGTCTTAATCTTGGGTTAGCTTACTACAAGAAAGGGTTGCCGGATGAAGCGATAAAGGAGTTTAAAGAGGTCATTAAGATGAAACCTGATGATGCGGATGCACATTGAGGGGGAATAGGGGACGTTGCGTACTTTAGGAACTAATTATTCTTTTTATGGACATCTTGGGGGACAATACTCTAATAAAAGTCAATAGATAAAAACAACAAAAAAAGGAGTTTCCCAAGGTCAAACTAACCACAAAAATTTCACTCCCCTACAACCCAAAACTAACTATTATTTTTACCAAGCCGAACCCTTAAAACCTCCAAAAATTTGAAATGTTGATTTTTATATCGGGGGAAATTTTTTTCTTGACAAAAAAAAATGTTTTTGCTATACTTTGTGAAAATAGTAACAAAGTAGGAGAATTGATGGCTGATAAAATTTGTATTAAAAAAAAATGTTTTTCCCCCGATGTAATAAAAAGACTAAGTTTATACTTAAGAAATTTAAGAAAAATTAGGAAAGAAAACATTACTGTTATTTCTTCCGCTAAAATAATAGAATTTCTAAATGTCTCTGCCGAACAGTTCAGAAAGGACTTATCTTACTTTGGAGGATTTGGCAAGCGTGGTGTGGGATACAAAGTAGAAAAGTTAATTAAAGAAATAGAAGCAATTTTAGGGATAAATAAAAAATGGCCGATAGCGTTAATCGGTGCAGGAAAATTAGGGACTGCTCTTTTAAAATTTGAAGGGTTTTCTAAGTTGAATAGCAGAATTACCTGTGCTTTCGATAGTGATAAAGGTAAAATCGGAAAAATAATTAACGGTATAAAAATCGAGGATATTAAATCTTTAGGGAAAATAATAAAAGAAAAAGAAATTAAAATTGCCATAATAACAGCTCCCCCGGAAAAAGCACAGGGGATAGTAGATGAATTGGTTTGTTTAAAGATTAGAGGTATTTTAAATTTTGCGCCGGTTATTCTTAAAATACCTGATGGGATATTTATATCTAATGTAGATATGGCTTGTGAGTTGGAAAGTTTGCTTTTTTTTGTTAAGCATAAAGACGGGCTCGTAATGACGGAGACAAAAGCCCAATAAATTGGGAAACTACAATAATTATAATACAGACTGTTTGCAGGAATGACAGATAAAATACGCAGGCTAAAGCCTGCGGCTACCACATAAAATCTTAGTTAGGATACGGTTTGGTAAGAGTTTCAAATGAGGAGTATTTAAAAATTTATAAGCAAAAGGCGGAGGTATAAGAATGGACAAAGATAAACTTAACCAAATAATGGAAAAGTTCCAGGATAAACAGCAGGCATTACTTCCCTGTTTGCATTTTATTCAGGAGGAAGAAGGAAAAATAAGTGAAGAAGTAATGAATTTTTTAGCTGAGAATTTAGGTGTTCCCCGGGTGGAAATTTATAGTGTAGTTACTTTTTACTCTATGTTTTCTCTGGAGAAACAAAATAAAAATGTGATCAGGGTTTGTGCTTCTTTATCCTGCTATCTCAACGGTACGGATAAAATTATTAATGCGTTAAAAGAAATTTTAGGAATAAAAATCGGAGAATCGACCCCGGATGGAAAGTTTACCTTAGAAGAAGTATCCTGTCTGGGATTGTGTGACCAGGCTCCGGCAATGATGGTTAATGATAAAGAATATGGGAATTTGACCGAGGATAAAGTGAAGGAGATTATTAAAAGTTATTAGTAAGAAAAATTATGGAGTAAAATCCCCCTGGCCCCCTTTTTCAAAGGGGGGAGAATGAGGGTGCGGGCGGGCAGGCAGAATAAAATAAAAGATATAATTAGCGGAAGGAGAAAAAAATGAAAGTAATTTTTAAAAACATAGAAAAAGAGGGTTACACCGGAAACATTGAAGATTATGTTGCAGCAGAAGGGTATCAGTCTTTAAAAAAAGTAGTTACTATGGGACCGGAAGAAATTATTTCCGAATTAAAAACATCTAAGTTGGTAGGCAGGGGAGGAGCGGCTTTTCCGACAGGGCTGAAATGGGAATTTACTAAAAAAAGTCAGGGAAGTCCTAAATATGTAGTTTGTAATGCTGATGAAGGAGAGCCCGGGACTTTTAAGGACCGGCAGATTTTAGAGAAAGACCCGCATTTATTACTGGAAGGAATGATTATTTGTGGGTTTACTATAAAAGCTGAGACAGGATTTATTTATATCCGTGGAGAATATAAGCACGCTTACGAGGTATTAGAAAAAGCAATTAAGCAGGCAGAAGAAAAAAACTTTTTAGGAAATAATATTCTCGGCTCTGATTTTTCTTTTAAGATTAAACTTTATCGGGGTGCAGGGGCTTATGTTTGCGGTGAGGAAACAGCCCTTTTGGATTCCTTAGAGGGGAAAAAGGGACAGTCACGGGTAAAACCGCCGTTTCCTACTTTTGTGGGATTAAATAATAGTCCTACGGTTTTAAATAATGTAGAAACTTTTGCTAATATATCCGAAATTATTTCAAAAGGGGGTAAAAGTTTTTCTCAAATAGGTTCTGCTGATTACCCCGGGACAAAATTGTATTGTCTTTCCGGGGATATTAATAAACCCGGAGTATATGAACTTCCGATGAATATTACTTTAGGAGAGTTGATAGAAAATTATGGGGGAGGGGTTAAGGGAAAATTAAAGGCGGTCTTGCCGGGTGGAGTATCCAGTAGTTTATTAACGGATAAGGATTTAGATGTAACGATGGATTATTCCAGTGTGCAAAAGGCAGGTAGTATGTTAGGTTCGGGAGCGGTTATTGTTATTAATCAGGAACGCTGTATGGTGGATATAGCTAAACGATGCAGTGAATTTTTTGATTATGAATCCTGCGGAAAATGTACCCCCTGCCGGGAAGGCACAAAACGGACACAGGAAATTTTAAATAATTTTGCTAATGGAAAAGGGGAATTAAGTAGTTTAGAGCTTTTGAAAGAATTGCAGGAAGTAATGTATGATACTTCGCGGTGTGGATTGGGACAGGCGGCACTTAATGTAGTAAGGTCTGCCCAGGAAAAATTTCCCGATGAGTTTGAAGAACATATTACCCAACAGAAATGTAAGCTTAATGTTTGTTTAATGAATAAAGGAGGGAATGTTTAAAAATGTCTAATTTAATAAATTTAACTATTGACGGGCAGAAGGTTCAGGCAGTAAAAGATACGACTGTTTTTGAAGCGGCTAAAAAAATAAATATTAATATCCCTCATTTGTGTCAGCATGAGGCGTTGTCCATTTACGGTGCTTGCCGGGTTTGTATGGTGGAAATTGAAGGAAGGCCGCGATTAGAACCTTCCTGTGCTGTTCCTGTTGAGGAAGGGATGAAGATAACAACTAATAATCAAAGAATCAGAAAATCGCGTAAAATGATTGTGGAATTGTTATTGGCTAATCATCCTGAGGATTGTCTTACCTGCGATAGAAACCAGATCTGCGAATTGAGAAAGTTAGCTTATGATTTAGGTATAAGAAAATTAAGATTTGAAAAAGGAAGAAAGTATGATTATAAAGAAGATACTTCTTCTCCGGCGGTAATCAGAGACCCGAACAAATGTATCTTGTGCGGCCGTTGTATTAGAGTATGCAAAGAGATTCAGTCGGTAGGGGTAATTGATTTTGTTAACAGGGGAGGACGTACCCAGGTTTTGACTTTTTTTAATCAGGGATTGGATAATATTGAATGTACTAATTGCGGGCAGTGTATTCTTGCCTGTCCTACCGGGGCATTAAGGGAGAAAACAGTAGTAGATGAGGTTTGGGAAGCAATTGCTGACCCCAAAAAATTTGTAGTAATGCAGACGGCTCCGGCGGTAAGAGCCGCGATTGGAGAAGAGTTTGGTTTGCCGGCGGGAAGTTTGGTTACCGGGAAAATGGCAGCAGCTTTAAGAAGATTAGGTTTTGATAAGATATTTGATACACAGTTTACAGCGGATTTAACTATTGTGGAAGAAGCGAATGAATTGGTAGAAAGAATAACCAATGAAGGAACGTTGCCTTTGATTACTTCCTGCTCTCCGGGTTGGGTAAAATATATTGAACATTTTTTTCCTAAATGTTTAGGGCATGTATCTACCTGTAAATCTCCTCAGCAGATGTTTGGGGCAATAGCTAAAACTTACTATGCGGAAAAAATAAATGTAAAGCCGGAAGATATGTATGTTGTTTCCATTATGCCTTGTACAGCCAAGAAGTTTGAAGCAAATCGTCCGGAAATGAAAGATTCAGGGGTACAGGATGTTGATGCGGTATTAACTACACGCGAAGCTGCCAGGATGATTAAAGAGGCAGGAGTAGATTTTGTTAATTTGCCGGATGAGGATTTTGATAAACCGTTAGGAATATCAACCGGGGCGGCGGTAATCTTTGGTGCTACCGGGGGAGTAATGGAAGCTGCCTTGCGGACGGCATACGAGGTAGTGACCGGAAAAACGTTAGAAAAGGTAGAATTTGAGCAGGTACGGGGAATGGAATCGATTAAAAAAGCCAGTGTAGTTCTTAACGGCTTAGAAGTAAAAGTAGCCGTAGCTCATGGATTGTCCAATGCTAAATTTTTATTGGAAGAAATTGAGCAGGGCAAGTCTCCGTATCATTTTATTGAAGTAATGGCTTGTCCCGGAGGATGTTTGGGTGGTGGAGGACAGCCGATGCCTACTAATTTAGAGGTAAGAAAAGCGCGGGCAGTCAGTATATATCAGGAGGATGAAGGAAAAGCAATCAGAAAATCGCATGAAAATCCGGCTATTAAGGCTCTCTATGAGGAATTTTTAAAAAAGCCGTTAGGGGAAAAATCTCATCATCTTCTGCATACGCATTATACGGAAAGAGAGATTTATAAAAAATAAAAGCGGATTTTGTATAAAAGAAAAAAGTGATTCTGAGGAAAGGGCATATTCGTCTGAAACCAAGGGAAAAATAAAGTAAAAAAGATATTTTATCCCAACCTTTCAGACAGGATTTGTCGGGAAGGTTGGGATTTTTTACGAAAAAAATGACAAATAAAGTATACTAAAATACTGTTGTTGTCATTCTGGTGGACAGAATGTATCACAACTCAGATTTTTATGTGGTAGCCGCAGACTTTAGTCTGCGTTATCACCGGAGAAATTCCGCAGGCTAAAGCCTGCGTCTACCAAAAACGGGATTATGGCAAAGTTTGTTTGCAGGAAAGTCAAAGATTTTTGACATTACTATATTTTGGGAGGAGAATAAAAAATGGAAAAAAGATTAGGGTTTGTGGGAATAATAATAGAGGAAAGAGAGGATGTTGCCCCTATGGTGAATAAAGTTCTTTCGGAGTTTGGGGCAATTATTATTACCCGGACCGGGATTCCTTACCAGAAAAGGGATTGTTGTGTAATAACGTTAATTGTTGATGCTACTACCGATGAATTGGGGGCATTGACCGGAAAACTGGGTACTATCAAGGGAGTGTCGGTTAAATCAGCATTAGGTAAAAAGGAGTAAGACTCAAAGAGCTGCTCTTGTGAGAGAAAAACTTAAAAAGGAGGGTAGGGGCGACATGAACTTGTACTGAGCTTGTCGAATGTATGACGCCCGAAAGGCTTAATGGACAAAACACCTAAATCGTTAAGATTACAAATCGGTTTGTTTGGACGGACTAATGTGGGCAAGTCCAGTTTTCTTAATATGGTTGCCGGACAGGAAGTGGCCATAACCTCTACTGTTCCCGGAACGACTACGGATGTAGTAGAGAAAACAATGGAGCTGTTGCCTTTGGGACCGGTGGTTTTTTTAGATACCGCCGGGTTTAATGATTTGTCAACACTCGCCCAATTAAGAATGGAGAAAACAAAAAAAGTATTTAACCGGGCGGATGTTATTTTACTGGTAGTTGAAGCGAATATATGGAACGAATATGAAGAAGATATTTTAAGTCAGGCGGAGAAAAACAGAATACCGGTTATTATTGCAGTAAATAAGATTGACTTAAAGATTCCGGATAATGCATTTATCGAGAGAATTAAAGAAAAAACAAAGAATTTTTTTCTTTGTTCCAGTACGGAATTAAAAAACAGAGATGATTATGTAGATGATTTAAAACGATGTTTAATGGAAACCTGTCCGGATGATTTTTTAAATCCTCCGGCTTTAATCGGGGATTTATTGCCTTCCGGCGGGTTAGCAATATTAATCGTTCCCATAGATTTAGAGGCACCCAAAGGAAGGATTATTTTGCCCCAGGTACAAACAATCAGGGATGCTTTAGATAACGATGCTGCTTGCTTAATTGTTAAAGAAAGGGAATATGCTCACTTACTGGATAATTTAAAAAGTCCTCCGGATATTGTAGTCTGTGATTCCCAGGTGGTATTGAAAATGATGGCTGATACGCCTAAAAATATAAAAAGTACAACTTTTTCCATTCTTTTTGCCCGCTATAAATCCAGTTTAGTAGAGGCGGTAAGGAATGTTTTAGTTATCGATAATCTAAAACCGGGGGATAAAGTTTTAATTGCCGAAGCTTGCAGTCATCATCCTGTAGAGGATGATATCGGGCGGGTAAAAATTCCCCGCTGGTTAAGGCAATATGTGGGTGGTGATTTAAAGATAGATACTTGTGCGGGAAGAGATTATCCGGATAATTTAAAGGATTATAAACTGATTATCCATTGCGGGGGGTGTATGCTTACCCGCAGGGAGGTTTTAGTTAGATTTCGGCAGGGCAAAGAAGGTAGTGTTCCCATAACTAATTATGGGGTTTGTATTTCTTTTTTGCAGGGAGTACTGGAACGGGCTCTTTCTCCTTTTCCGGCGGCTCTGGATGTTTTTAGAGAGGGAAAATAAGGTAATATAAATTTAATTTTTTGTTTGGTAGTCGCAGGCTTTAGCCTGCGTTCTTGACGGAGAAATTACGCAGGCTAAAGCCTGCGGCTACCTAAAGCTTGAAAAACCCAAAGGGTGAGCACTTGTCCGCCTGAGAAGGAAGTCCACCCCTACGCGAAAAAAACTTAAAAAAGAGGGTAAAAAAATGGAAAGAACATTAGATGATTATCAAGAGTGGATACGAAATAAAATAAAGAAAGATGAATATGAAAAATATTTAAATGAGGGTAAAGATTTTATTAATGAAGAAGAAATTGTGGAAAAATTACGAACGGAAAAAAAAGCCGATGGTAAAAAAGTAAGGGATATTTTACAAAAGTCATTAGCTGTTCAAATCTTAACCCCGGAAGAGACAGCAACTCTTTTAAATGTAGAGGATAAGGAATTGTGGCAGGAAATGCAGGATGTTGCCTCTAAGGTCAAGAAAAAAGTTTATGATAACCGTATCGTTACGTTTGCTCCTCTATATTTGAGTAATCTTTGTGTAAATAATTGCCTTTATTGTGCCTTTAGAAAAGACAATACTATAGTAAAAAGAAGAAAGCTTAATTTGGAAGAGGTAAAAAAAGAAACCCAGGTATTAACCGGGGAAATAGGGCATAAACGATTGATTGTTGTTTATGGGGAACATCCCGAGACGGATGTAGATTATATGATGGAAAGCATTAAAGCTATTTATAGCGTTAAAGAAAAAACAAAAAGCGGCTGGGGACAAATCCGACGGGTGAATGTAAATGCCGCTCCTTTATCTATCGAAAAACTCAAAGAATTGAAAAAAGTAGGGCTGGGTACTTTTCAGGTGTTTCAGGAAACTTACCATCATCAGACTTACCGGAAAGTACATTCCCCGGGAACAATAAAAGGAGATTATAACTGGCGTCTTTATTGTATGCATCGGGCTATGGAGGCAGGAATAGATGATGTAGGGATTGGGGTTCTTTTTGGTTTATATGATTGGAGATTTGAAGCAATGGGTTTGTTGTATCATGCCCGGGAATTAGAAAAGAAGTTTGGGGTAGGACCGCATACCATTTCTTTTCCCCGGCTGGAGCCGGCGTCTAATACTCCCTTTAATCAACAGTCGGAATATAAGGTAAGTGATGACGATTTTAAAAAATTAATTACAGTAATCAGATTGGCTGTCCCTTATACCGGAATGATTCTTACTGCCCGGGAGTCGGCCCAGGTAAGAAGGGAAGTACTGGATTTAGGATGTACTCAGACGGATGCGTCTACCCGTATCGGAATTGGTGCATATAGTGACCGCTATACTACACAGGAAGGGGAAAGACAGCAGTTTATTCTGGGGGATACCAGGAGTTTGGATGAGGTAATTAGAGAATTAGCCGAAAGAGGCTATATTACTTCCTTTTGTACTGCCGGATATAGATGTGGGAGAACAGGGGATAAGATTATGAAGCTTTTAAGAACAGGGCAAGAAGGAAAATTTTGCAAATTAAATGCTGTTCTTACTTTTAGGGAATGGCTTGACGATTTTGCCAGTGAGGAAACCAAAATTTCCGGTGAGGTAATTATTAATAAAGAGATAGAAGAAATTAAGAAAAAGATACCGACTTTTTATCCTAAACTTATGGAGTATTATGAAAAGATTAAAAAAGGAGAGAGGGATCTTTATCTTTATCTGCCTGTGTCATAATCAATGTAGTTGCCCAATTTACTTGTCTATCCTTAATTTGGATGATTGGGCGGAATGGATAATAATATGATGTCTCATAAAGAGATTGTTGAAAAACGGTAGCCAACGGCTTTAGCCGGCGAATTTTTTTGCTGATTATTACTAAATATTACCACTTTTTCACGCAAACTAAAGTTTGCGACTACCAAATTCGTATTTTTCAACAATTTCTAAATGAGGCAACTACAATCGTTTTAAAAATCATAATTGTGACACAGTCTCCAAGTGCGGAATGGCAGAATGTGTTATTTTGCAGGACTCTTTATCTTTAAATTTTTTAAAAATAGGTGGGAAAAATGAATGTTTTGGTTACCGGAGCTACCGGGTTTGTCGGTAGAAATTTAGTGCAGGAATTAGCTCAGCGTAGAGAATATAAAAATATATTTTGTCTGGTAAGGAATGAAAAGAAAGCCGCGAGATTGGAACCTTTTGAGGTGAAATTAATTTATGCTGATATTACCCGGAAAGATACTTTAGAAGAAATAAAAAAAGAAAAAATAGATGTTGTTTTTCACTGTGCCGGATATGTAGGGAATAAAATAAAGTTATTAGAGAAGATAAATGTTTTGGGTACGGAAAACATTTGCGAGTTATCCCGGCAGTTAAAAGTAGAAAGAATGGTTTATCTCAGTTCCATCGCGGTAGTAAGCGGGAATAAGCAGATTCCTTTAACCGAAGATTTACCTTATAAGGCAACGGGCCTTTACGGCCAATCAAAAATAGAAGCGGAAAAAAAAGTATTGGAATTTCGCCGAAATGGATTGAGGGTTGTAATCATAAGGCCCTGTATGATTTACGGGGAGGAAGAGCCGCATTTATTAAAATTTCTTTGTTTTTTATTAGAATATAAGTTGTTACCTTTAGTTGATGAAGGAAAAAGAAAACTACATCTGGTTTACATGAAAAACGTAATAGAACTGATGCTTTATTCCCTTAGAAAAGAAGAGTTTTTAAAAGATACTTTTTTTATAGCGGACAATGAGGTTTTGAGTGTGAAAGAAATTTTCGATACGATAACTAATATAGCAGGGGTTTCTTCCGCCTGGAATGTTCCTGTGCTTCTAAAGCCGGTATTTTTAAATATTCCTTTTTTACGCAGGGGAATAAAGTTTTTTCTTAAAGATAGAATATATAGTATAGAAAAAATTAAGTCTTTAGATTTTACTCCTTCTTATCCGGCAAAGTCCGGTTTCGAACAAAGTGTACGGTATTTTATAAAATGAATAAAAAAGAAATTCTGGAATATCTCAAAAGTCGTAAAATATCTCCTTTCCTGAACGAAGCGGATAAAATAAGAAAGTCATATTGTGGGGATGAGGTTTTTATTCGGGGGATTATTGAGTTTTCCAATGTTTGTGTGCGTAATTGTTTATATTGTGGCTTAAGAAGAGACAATAAAAAAATAAAACGTTATCGAATGCAGCCGGAGGAAATAATAGAGTGTGCCTTTAAAATAATAGAAAAAGGGATAAAAACAATAGTTCTACAATCAGGGGATGATTTTTATTATACCCGGGAAATGATTGGCGGGATTATCAGTAAGATTAAGAAAAAATACCCTTGGGTAGCCATTACTTTATCTATCGGGGAAAGGCCCTTAAAAGAATATAAAACCTTTAGAGATTACGGAGCGGACAGATATTTGCTTAAGACAGAGACGATGAACGCTAAACTTTATCAACGGTTACATCCGGGCCAGAGTTTATCTGCCCGATTAAAAATTTTGGATTATTTGAAAAAGTTGGATTTTCAGGTGGGGGCGGGATGTATTGTCGGCCTTCCCGGACAGACACTGGATGATTTAGTCGAGGATATTTTATTTTTAAAAAAATCCCATTTTACTATGGCCGGAATAGGGCCTTTTATTCCGCAGGGAGAAACCCCTTTAAAAAATTTTCCTCAGGGAAAATTAAAATTAACCTTGAAAGTTCTGGCATTAGCCCGTATTGCAACTAAAAAGACTCACCTTCCGGCAACAACTGCTTTAGCTACAATTAATCCGCAAAAAGGGCTGGTATTAGGCCTAAGGGCAGGGTGTAATGTGATTATGCCTGATTTTACCCCGGGAAATTATAGGAAAAAATATGAAATTTATGACCATAAAGTAAAAGTCACATTAAGCAATGCGAAAAAAATAATTTTACAGGCGAAAAGAAAACTTTGTTTAAATAGAGGAGATGCTTTTTAAATAGAGAATTATTTTTTTCTTGCCTTAAAAATGGATATAAAGTAAAATCGAAAAAGAATTGAGAGAATTTGGTAGCCGCAGGCTTTAGCCTGCGTGGGGAAAGGAGACACAGATTACCTTTTAATTGTTATAATTGCTCGTTTGGTGGAGTATGAGTTTAAAAGATTCGTTGGATTTTGATTTAGAATAAATTATTATATAAAAACGTTCGCCTAAGGCGGACGACTACCGAAAAATAAAACATTTTTTATATTACTAAAAATAAAATAAGGAGAAAGTGATGATAAAAAATTTTGTTCTGGATACAAATGTTTTACTTCATGATACTGATTGTATAAACAGTTTTGCGGATAATAAGGTTACCGTTCCCATAGCAGTGATTGAGGAGTTGGATAAATTAAAAAGGTCTCCCGATGAAAGGGGAAGAAATGCCCGAATGATTGCCCATAAAATAGATGATCTTCGTGTTAAGGGAAAATTAAATGAAGGGGTGCCCTTGGAAGAGGGCGGTGTTTTTAAAGTAGAGATTGATCCTTCCGGAGAGAAAATGTCTTATAAATCAAAAAATTTTTCCCCTGATACCCGTATTCTTCATACGGCCATGTCTTTGCAGGAAAAAGGGGAAAATGTCGTTTTTATTACCAAGGATATAAATTTAAGGATAAGGGCGGAAGCAGTGGGCCTGACCGTTCAAAATTACGAAAAAGAGAAAGTTGATGTGGAGACCTTGTATTCCGGGTATAGAACTATTAAAGTTGAAAAAGAAGTGATTGATCAATTTTTTAAAGATAAAAAAATTAAAGCGGATAAATTAGGCAAGTTTTCTCCTAATGAATTTGTTATCCTTAAAGACGGGCAAAATGATTCCCATTCAGCACTTTTAAGGTATGATCAAAAAAGCGGTTATTTTGTGTCGCTTGCTCATAAGAAAACGGTTCCCTGGGGAATAAAACCGTTAAACAAGGAGCAAAGATTTGCTCTGGAGTTGCTGTTAAGTGAGGAGATCAAATTAGTGACACTGGTGGGGGTTGCCGGTTCGGGAAAGACATTGCTTTCCATTGCCTGTGGATTACAGCAAACAATTGATAAACAAAGTTACCGCCGTTTACTTATTTGCCGTCCGATTATTCCCATGGGGAAAGACCTTGGTTTCTTGCCGGGCACCAAGGAGGAAAAATTACAGGAATGGATGGGAGCAATAAATGATAATTTGGATTTTCTTTTTGAAAGGAATAATCCTTCTTCCGGGGTTAAAAAAAGCAGTCAATATCTTTTTGATACAGGAAAAATTGAAATAGAAGCATTAACTTATCTGCGGGGGAGAACGTTGCCTCAGCAATATATCATTATTGATGATGCTCAAAATCTAACCCCCTTAGAAATAAAAACTATTGTTAGTCGGGCAGGAAAAGATACCAAAGTAGTATTAACCGGGGATCCTTATCAGATAGATAATCCCTACCTTGATATTGCCAGTAATGGATTGACTTATGTTGTAGAGAGATTTAAAGGGCAGGAATTATTCGGAAATGTAACCTTTGTTAAGAGCGAGAGAAGTGAATTAGCCGCTTTAGCTGCGGCATTACTGTAAGGGGTAAATTTCTTTATCATTAAAGAAAGGAAAAAATTTTCTTTAAGCATTAGAATTGGAAGGATGAGGTATCACTAACAAAGGGAAAATAATATCACTGCTGCAGCATGGAATCCAGACGGCAAGAAACAAAAAGAAAAAAACAGTAGTATAAGAAATCCATCCCAAAGATCCGCCTATTGCCATTATAATGTGGAATAATGATGCCCAGGTACTTAACAAGACATGGCCAAAATGAGGTAATTTAGTAGTTGGTTTAAAATAGCTGAGAAAAATACCTAAAAAAGCCAGTGGATTTACTAAATACCATTTTTCAATAAAACCCAGATGTAAACCCCTGTTGGGCATTTGTAGTAAGGTTTCCCCTATATAAGGAATCAGACAATCACTCAAAGTGGCGATACCGATTGAACCTGAATATCCGATTAAAATCAAAATCCAAAGTTTCCTTTTTCCCTGTGTGTGTATTTTATACATTGATGCGGTAGCAAAAGCACTTAGGATTACATGCAGAGGATGTAGTAGATAAAAAATGGTATGAGATGTATTTTGGGAAATATTTTGACAGAGGAACATAATAATAATTCCGGTAGATGCTCCCATAAGGGTAAAAGGTGCGTGGTTTTTTAGTTCTTTAATGATTAATTTAAACACTTTTTCCTCATTATTTATAAATAGAAATAAAGTTCAGTTAGAAAATAAAAAAACTGATATTTATTGACAATTAGGACACAACCCTTCCAATTGTAAGGAATGGCTTAATATTTTAAATCCGTTTATTGTTTTTTGTTTGAAAAGATTACGATTAGAAAATTCTCCTACTTTTCCACATTTAATACAGATTATATGATGATGATGCTGACTGTTTTTTGCTTTGCATAATCCATAATAAAGTTTTCGGTCCGGTCGTTGGATTTTTGTCAGTATCCCGCATTTTACGAAAGATTCTAAATTTCTGTAAATACTGGGTAAACCTACATGTTTAAACTTTTTCTTTAATCCATTCCGGACTGTTTCAGGGGTTAAAAAACGCTCTTTGCTCAGAAAAAAATCAATGATAGCCTTTCTCCTGGGAGTAAGCTTTAGTTTTTTCTTACGCAACATGGTTAAGTAAAGTTCTTTCATTGTTATTCCCCAAATCCAAATAGAAACTATTTTCGTTTATGACTTTACCAAATAATTATTTCTTTGTCAACTTTAAAAATACTTGATAAAGAGTAAGATGTTTTGCTATACTATTTATGTAAACTTAGGGGAAATCAAATGAATAAAAAAAATAAATTATACGGGAAAAAATTTAGTTCCTTAAAAAAACTGGAAGAATCTTTTGTTGAACAGCAACTGTCTTTATCTCCTGAAGAAAAATTATCGGTTGTGCAATATCTCAGAGAGCAATATTATAAGATTAAAGGGATTAAGCCCCAAAGAATAGATAAAACAATCACTTTTAAAGGCACAATGAAAAGGTTAAAGAAATGAGATTTGAAAATGATTTTGAAGATTTTGTAAAGGTTTTAAATACAAACGATGTTAAATACTGTATAATTGGCTGTATGGCAGCCGCTTTATATGGCCAACCAAGACATACTGGAGACATAGACATTCTTGTAGAGGTATCTTTAGAAAATAGTAGAAAAACACAAAAAGCAATTACAGATTTTGGGATAGATACTTCTGAACTTGAACCGGAGTATTTCAACCAATCCGGTAATTTCTATCAAATTGGAGTGGAACCTGTTCAAATTCATATAGCAACGCAAATAGACGGTGTAGATTTTAACGATGTTTGGAAAAACAAAAACAAATATAAGTATGGAAATGAACCGGCTTATTATATAAGTTTAGATGACCTTATAAAGAACAAAGAAAGTCTTAACAGACCTAAAGACAAAGAAGACCTTATAATCTTAAAAAGAATTAAAGAAAAATCTCGTGGGAAGTTCTTTTGACCTTTAGACAATATATAAATAAATAACAGCTTGCTTTCGCCGGTCAACTCGAATTTTTAGAAAGTTGTTAATTATTTCGAAGTGTCAAATTGGCATCTCCAATTTTGTGAGACAATCATAAAAACTTTTTAATCCCCAAAATACTCTAAGTTTTGAAAAAATATTTATCCCTGAGGATTCAAAGGCAGTTATTTTTTTACCAGCCGAATTTTAAAATTATCAAAAAATCTTGTTACAAATTTTTAAATTTATTATACTTATTTTAGAATATAGTTGTTTGGTAAAAGGCTTAAAATCCTAAGGTAGTGTCAAAAATAAAATGAAAAAAACTCAGAGTAATTGTGAAGATAGGGTAGCCGCAGACTTTAGTCTGCGTAAAGAAAGAAAACACAGATTACCTTTGAATATATACAAGGGTAAAGTAAAAGTTACTTTTACTTTCTGTATTGAAGGAAAAAAGATTTTGTTTGATGATAAAGCAATAGTTAATAAATTTTTAGAAATTCTGATAGAAATAAAGAATAAATGTAATTGTAAAAACTGGGTATATATATTTATGCCGGACCATGTACACCTGGTTATGGAAGGGAACTCAGAGGAAGCAGATTTATGGAAAATGGTAGTAAGATTTAAACAAAAAACAGGTTTTTGGTTATCAAAGAATAGAAAAGGGATACGATGGCAGAAGGATTTTTACGACCATATTCACAGAAAAAACGAAGATTTACGAAAACATATAATCTATATTTTGGATAATTCCGTAAGAAAAGGTTTAATTGATAATTGGGAAGAATATGCGTTTAAAGGTTCGTTGGATTTTGATTTAGAAGAAATTATTACATAAAAACGCAGGCTAAAGCCTGCGGCTACCAAAAAATAAAATACTTTTGACATTACGAATCTTAACTAAAAGGAGGTAAAAAAATGGAAACATTGGTGGTTTTTTATTCAAGAGCGGGGAATACGAAAAAAATTGCAGAAAAGATTGCAAACAATTTAAATGCGGATGTTGATGAAATTATTGATAAAAAAGACAGGAGTGGAATTAAAGGTTGCTTTAGCGGGCCGAAAGACATTCTTTTAAATAATGAGACTGAAATAGAAAACAAAAAAAATCCGTTAGAATATGATCTGGTGGTTATTGGAACCCCGGTTTGGGTGGGGACAATAACTCCGGCAATAAAAACATATTTGTCTAAGAATAAATTTAATAGGGTGGTTTTCTTTTGTACTTATAATAATGGTGCCGGAAGAACATTTAAGGAAATGGAAAAATCAAGTAAAAAACCGGAAGCAGTGTTAGGAATAATGAAAAAAAGTATAGAAAAAGAGGAGACCAAGGAAAAAATCAGGATATTTGGTGATGATTTAGTTAAAAGATTTAATTTATTAACGGAGGAAAAGCCATGAATTTATCTACATTATATAAGGTTAGTTATGGATTGTACATTGTTAGTTCAAAAAAAGAGAATAATATCAATGGACAAATTGCTAATACGGTATTTCAGACAACTTCAACTCCGCCTACATTGGCCGTTAGTATTAATAAAAAGAATTTAACTCACACCTTTATTCAGGAAAGCAAAATATTTACTGTTTCTATTCTTTCGCAAACAACGCCGATGACATTGATTGGAAATTTTGGTTTTAAATCAGGGCACAATATTGATAAGTTCAAAGATATAAATTATAAGTTAGGAATAACAGGGGCTCCTGTAGTCTTAGAAAATGTTATCGGCTACCTGGAAGCAAAAGTTATTAATATGATGGATGTAGGAACGCATACTGTTTTTGTAGGTAATATAATTGATGCGGAAAGCATTAGTGATGGTATTCCAATGACTTATGCTTATTATCATCAAATAAAAGGAGGGAAAGCTCCTCCGACAGCTCCAACTTATATTAAAGAAGAAATTAAAAAGGAGGAAGGGAAAATGGAAAAATATAAATGTACTGTTTGTGGTTATATTTATGATCCCCAAAAAGGCGATCCGGATGCCGGAATAAAACAGGGAATTACTTTTGATGCTTTACCGAATGATTGGGTTTGTCCTGTTTGTGGTGCCGGAAAGGAAGCTTTTGTAAGAGAAAATTGAGGGAAAAGAGAAATGATGTCTCATCCTCCAAACTAACGGCGGACAGGTAAATAAGGCAATTACAATTGTTCCCAAAAGCAGTTATAGTACAATCTGGAAGCAGGAATATATTGATATTTTAAGAACATTTTAGATTCCGCATCAACAGACTGTGTCGCAATCCCTTTTTTGGTAGTCGCAGGCTTTAGCCTGCGGAAAAACTCCGACGATAACGCAGGCTTCCTCCATAGGCGGACAAGAAAGCCTGCGGCTACCACATGAAAATATGAGTTATGACACAGTCTACAAGTGCGGAATGACAGAATAGAAACAGGTATGCAGAGTAAAAGAAGAGAGAAAACACTTATTTTAATATAAATGAAAAATTATAAAATAGATGTTAAACATTTTTGACATTAGTAAGGCATAAAAATGAGGAATAAATAATGAAAGTACTTAAAGGTACAGCGGTATCATCGGGGTTGGTAGAAGGATTAGTTTGTTTATATTCAGACCAATCGGAAGAAACTGTTCCGCATTATACTATTAATAATAAGCAAATATCAAATGAAATTACCCGTTTGCAGGAGAGTTTCCGCAAAACGCAGGATAGCATGAAGGAAATGATTAAAGCAGCGGAAAAAGTTTTTGATAAACAAGCGGTGGGAATATTTAATGCCCATCTAATGATACTTAAAGATAAAGAATTACTGAGGAAAATAATTACTTTAATTAAAGAAAAAAAGATTAATGCCGAACATGCGGTTAATGATGTTTTTGAAATATATATAAGTTTATATAATAAGAAACAATTGCATTTTAAAGAATTAGCCCAGGATTTTTTGAATTTAAAAGAACGACTTTTGAGTTCTTTTAGTGGTCTTTCCGGCCATTTTGAATGTCCGGTAGGAGAAAGACAGCGTGTAGTTGTAGCCGCACAAAAGTTAACTCCCTATATGGTTCTTAATATTCCCCGCAAAAATGTTTTAGCTTTTATTACGCAGGAAGGTGGATACACCACCCATGCTATGATTCTTGCCCGTTCTCTCGGTATACCGGTTGTATTTAATATAAATGTGAAAGAAAATATGCGATGTATGGATAGGGTAATTGTGGATGGGTTTTCCGGAAAAGTAATAGTGTCTCCTGATAAACGCACAGAAGAATATTATTTCCAAAAGATAGAAAAAATTAAAACCAGGGGGAAGGTTTGTGCCATAAAGAGCAATGTAGTTTCTAAAACCGCGAGTAATCTTAGAATTAAATTAAAATTAAATATAAGTACCCCGGGTGAATTGGAAATGATTAAAGATTTTAATCATGATGGAATAGGGTTGTTAAGAACAGAGTTTCTTTTTTTGGAGCGAAATCATCCTCCTTCCCGGGAAGAACAATTTAATATGTATGAATTAATTTTGCAAAAGACAGCAGATAAACCGGTAGTGGTGAGGTTGCTGGATATAGGTTCGGATAAATTACCGTTATTTATTAATCTTCCTCAACAGATAAATCCTGATTTGGAAATAAAAGGAGCCAGGGCAGTAGAAATTTTTTACGATTTGTATCTTACTCAGGTTAAAGCAATATTAAGAGCGGCTAAAGGGAGAGATTTAAGAATCCTTTATCCTATGATTACTGATGAAAGTGATATTATAACTTTTAAAAAACTTATTTCCCGGGCAAAAAAAGAATTAACCAAAGAAAAAAAAGCTTTTAATAAAAAAATAACAGAAGGAATAATGATTGAGATTCCTTCGGCGGCTTTAAGAGCAGATGTTCTTTTGCCTATGGTGGATTTTGCCAATATTGGGTCCAATGACCTTTTGCAATATACCCTGGCTGCTTTTAGGGGTAATGCTCTGGTAGAAAAAAGGTATCATATTTTGCATCCGTCGTTAGTTAAATTGTTTGAAATTATCATCAAGGCAGGTAAAAAAGAAAAGAAAGAAATTTGTCTATGTGGGGAAATTAGTTCCTTTGAAGAATTTTATCCGTTATTTTTAAAGTTAGGATTGAGAAGTTTCAGCGTGGCCGCAGCGAAATTTCAACATATAAAATGTGAGCTTTTGCACCTCAATACCTCCGAAAAAACAGACCTGTTGAAAAAGGTTTATTCTGCCAAATCAAAACATGAATTAGATAGATTATTCCTAAAAACTTTTCCTAAATAATATTCATTTTTGGGATATATTTGACAAAGACCCTTTTAAGTGCTAAATTTTTATCAAAGAAAGTAATCCTGTTCTGTCTATGAGGTGGGAGAGGGTTTTTATTATTATAGGAGATAAAAAATGTCTTCCCGGAAGACCAGTTTCACAGAATATTTATTTATAATACTAGTAGTTGTTCTATGTCACAGATTTATTCATAATAATTTCGGGCCGGAAAAGACTACAAATTATAATAACGGGCTCAAAAAATCTGAAAAAACGGTTAAGACGGTTAAGGTTAATACCGGTACTGGTGGGGCTCAATATGATCTGGGAATTATTTATGGGAAAAGTGATTTATATGCGCAAACGATGAAAGATTTTCAAGAGATAAAAAAACTTAAAGCAATACTCAAAACAAATCCTGATGATGCGGATACTCATTATAATCTCGGGAAAGTTTATGCGAAGAGGGCCTTGCATGATAAGGCAATAAGAGAATACAAAGAAGTACTTAGAATAGAGCCGGAACATGTAGAAGCTAATTTAGGCCTTAAATTAGCTTCCTCCGGAGAAGATGCATTAAAAGAAGAAAAGTTAAAAATCGTAGCTGAAAAACCAGCTAATAAGAAAAAGAATAAAAAGTATATTATAACCCTGTCATTAGTTTTTATTGGGGTTGGTTTTTTTATCTTAAAAAAAATATTACATAAAAAAACAATGGAAGAATATAAAGAAATAATAAAAGCTAATCCGAATAATGCAAAAGCTCATCTGGGCTTGGGAATTATTTATAATGATAGAGATTTAAATGATCAGGCAGAGGAGGAATTTAAGAAAGCAATTAAAATAAATCCTGATTGTGGCGATGCTCATTGTTATCTTGGAATTATTTATTATCAAAAAGGTGTGAATAAAGAAGGAATAAAGGAGTTTAAGGAATCCCTCAGGGTTGATCCGGATTATAATATAGATGCTCATTATGGTCTTGCGGAATCTTATACGGAAGAGGGACTTTATGAACAGGCGATAAAAGAATATAAAAAGGCGATTAAGATTAATTCTGGTGTTGCAGACATACATTACGGTCTTGGGCAAGTATATTATATGCAAGAGGATAAAAATCAGGCGATGAAAGAATATAAGGAAGCAGTTAGAATTGATACTAAAAATATAGATTTTCGCTTAAATCTTGGAATGCGTTATATAGAGGAAGATTTGAATGATAATGCAGTGGAAGAATTTATCGAAGCAATTAAAATCAACCCTGATTGTGCGGATGCCCATCATTATCTTGGATTTCTTTATAAAAATAAGGGTTGGGATGAACAGGCAATAATAGAATATAAGGAATCAATTAGAATTGACCCTGATTGTGTGGAAGCACATTTGAATCTTGGAGAACTTTATGTAAAGAAAGGATTATTTGAACAAGCGTCAAAAGAATATAGGGAACTAGGCAGGATAGGTTCTGATTATCCGGATGAACATTATTTTCTTGGAGTAGAATATAAGGAAAAAGGGATGAATGAGCAAGCAATAAAGGAATTTAAAAAAGCAATTGAGGTGGATCCCGAAAATGTAGATAGTTATCTTTATCTCGGGTTGGTTTATATGAATGAAGGGCAAAATGAGCAGGCGATAAAAAATTTTAAGAAAGCAATTGAAATTGACCCTGATAATGGGGCATCTTACTTTAATCTCGGATTTGTTTATGTGAAAAAAGGGTTATATTCCAAAGCGATAGAAAAAATTAAAATAGCAGTGGAAATGGATCCGGAGGAGGAAGAATTTCATTATACTCTCGGGATGGCTTATCTTTACTCAGGTAAACGCTGGGACGCACTTGAGGAGTATAAGATATTGAAAGAATTAAACCAGGGAAAAGCAGATGTTTTTTTAAAGCAAATGCGTATTATGACAGCATGATTGAAAATGCTTGATAAATTAATTCTATAATGTTATACTTTGGTATAATATAAAAGACCCAGAGGAGAATTTGTTTAACGGGAACAAAATGAAAAAGAAAAAAGTAATTATAAATAAAGGTAATTCTTATAAAGAAGCAAAAGAATTTCAAATTGAATATGAAATTTCTCTTACTCCGGAGGAAAGATTAGATACATTACAATATTTAAGAGAACAATTTTATAAAATCAGAAATATTAAACCGAAAAAAATGGATAAAAGTAAAGTTACTTTTATTAAAAAAACTGAGATAAAAAATGCGATTAGAGAAAGATTTTGAAAATTTTATAAAGGGATTAAATAAAAATAAAGTTAAATATTGTATTGTTGGAGCATATGCTGTTGTATTTCACGGGTTAACGAGGTATACAGGAGATAGGGATATTTTTGTTGAGTCCACATTAGAAATAGTATAAAAATCCAGCAAGCACTTATAGATTTTGAAGCCAGCATTTAGGGGCTTGAATCTAATTATTTTAGTAAAATAGGTAATTTTTTTCAAATAGGTGTTCCTCCTATTATGATTCATATATTAACAAAATTAGGGGACACAAGTTTTAATGAGGTCTGGAATAATAAAATTAAAACCAGATATGGTTCCCAGGAGACATATTTTATTGGAATAAATGAACTTATAAAAGTGAAGCAACTGGCTAATCGGGCAATTGATAAAGAAGATCTGAAATATCTTTTAAGAGTTGTGCAGAAGAAACAAGATTAAATATATAGTAATTAAAGCATTTCTTTTTTTGTTTGAAAAAACATATTCCTTTCTACAAAAACTTTCTATAAAAAAACTATCCATGATAACTAATTTTTCTATTGCAAGATTTAGATTTAATTTGGTATGCTAAATAATAGAGCATTAGATTAAGGTATTAAAGAGTTCTATAAAATAACACATTCTGTCATTCCGCACTTGTAGATTGTGTCATAACTCTACTTTTTACAACAATTGTAGTTTCGACATTTAGAGATTGTTGAAAAAGACAAATTTTGTAGTCGCAAACTTTAGTTTGCGTGAAAACATGGTAATATTTGGTAATAATCAGCAAAAAAATTCGTCGGCTGAAGCCGTCGGCTACCGTTTTTCAACAATCTCTTTATGACACCTGTCGGAAAAGGTATTCATTAGCCCAATAAAGAGATTGTTGAAAAACTCCTTTAAGGTGTCGTTGAGAGGAGTGAAGCGACGAAGCAATCTTGTCGTTTTCGTCGAAGAATGAGATTGCCGCGCCCTTAAGGGCTTGCAAAGACAGAGACAAAAAAGCCTTTTTCAACAATCTCTAAATTGGGCAACTACATTGATTATGACACCTTTTCAGAAGGCTAAAGGTATTAAAAAAAGGAGGTGAAAATAGTGAACGTAAAAAGAATTTTAATTTCCGGGGCAATTATATGGTTCGTCAATTCATTGTTTGGTTGGCTGACTTGTGGTTGGATTTTTAATTGGGTATATAGATTACCACCCAATATATGGAAAGACCCAATAACAATGATGAGTGTGGGAAATATGATTGGCATGAATTTATGTGGGATTATTATCGCAATGATATTTGCTATAGTCTATGCAGTTCTTTATAAAGGAATTCCGGGAAAAGGGGCAAGAAAGGGAATGACTTATGGATTACTTATGTGGTTAATAGGAGCATTTTCAGGGGTAATGTCAATGCCATTTTATATGACCATTGCTACAACAGTCGTGGTTTATTGGATAATCCAGGCCTTGATAATGAGTTTGATTAATGGTGCAATAGTGGGAACTATTTATGTGGAGAAACGGTTAGATAGTGGGGAAAAATATTTAGAGGGAGAGGTAATGTCAAAAATAAAATGATAAAGACTCAGAAAAATGTTATAAATAAAAAAGAATTTTTTCATAATGTGGGAAGGAATGACGATAATTGTGAAAATTTGCTAGCCTGCGGCTACCAAAAAATAAAACATTTTTGATATTACTTTTATTGAAAATAAAAAATGGTCGGGAGAGGAAAAAATTTCACCATGTAGGTAAAAACAAATAAAAAAGGGATTAAGTTTTTGCTTGACAGATTAAAATCAGATAATTTACAATATATATCAATATTTTGAACTACAAAAATGTTTACCATAAAAGGACTTAAATTTTTTATAAGTTATGATAAATAACTAAATTCTAAAAACCTACCGAAAAATTTTAATTGATATTTACTGTAGTTTTGAAAAAAAAATCAAATTGAGAAAATAGTTTTGTGATTACTCCAGTGTTTTCTGTGAGCCGATTTAAATTTAAAAATTTTTATTTAAAAGAGTTCATTTTACAGAAAGCTTTATTTAAAAAAAGAGAGTTTTGCAAAAAGCATACATTCTGTCCTTCCTTATTTGCAGGCTGTGTTGTAATTCTGATTTTTATGTGGTAGCCGCAGGCTTTAGCCTGCGTTCTCG
>JAUVLC010000035.1 GCA_030595925.1 Clostridia bacterium
CCACGAATAATTGTTCCCAAACAAATTATTGAATCATACTTGCCGCTTTTGGCCATAAGATCGGCTGCGTAAGAAATCTCAAAAGAACCGGGAACCCAAACAATATCTATTTTTTCTTCTTCCGCATCATGACGCATTAAAACATCTTTTGCCCCAAATAATAACTTTTGAGTAATAAAATCATTAAACCGGGATACTACAATACCAAAACGAATTCCTTTTGCTATTAATTTACCTTCATAAACTTTTCCCATTATTCCTCCTTTTAAAATTAATTTTTATATAAGAATTAAACATTCGACCCTCCGACTTCTTTCAGTCGTCGAAGGATCAATTCGACTACAGAGTTTTTTCAGCATAGCTGAAGGAAAATTAAACATTCGACCCTCCGACTTCTTTCAGTCGTCGAAGGATCAATTCGACTACAGAGTTTTTTCAGAAAAAAACTCTAAGTCTCATTGACATTAATAATTTAATAAATGTCCCATTTTTTTCTTTTTTGTCTGTAAATATTTTTTGCTGGCTTTTGTAGGAATTACCTGAAGAGAAACTCTCTTTTTCACCGTTAATCCATAACCCTCTATTCCTGCAATTTTGCGTGGATTGTTCGTTAAAAGAAATATTTCCGACAACCCTAAATCTACTAATATCTGTGCTCCTATACCATAATTCCTCAAATCGGGTTTAAAACCAAGAGCTATATTTGCCTCTACGGTATCCAACCCTTTGTCTTGCAACGCATATGCTTTTAACTTATTAATCAAACCTATTCCTCTTCCTTCCTGAGACATATATAAAAGCACTCCTTTCTTTCTGTCCGCAATCATTTTCATTGCTTTTTGTAATTGTTGTCCGCAATCACATCTTAAAGAAAGCAAAGCATCCCCGGTTAGACAGGAAGAATGCACCCGAACCAGGACATTTTTTTCACCCCTCACTTTTCCTTTAACCAGAGCTATGTGGCAGGACGAATCTAAAATAGATTTATAAACAAACATTTTAAAATTACCTACTTTAGTCGGAAAATTAGTAGTAACAACTAATTCTATTAGCTTCTCCGTCCGGCGTTTATATTCAATTAGGTCGGCAATGGTAACAATCTTAAGCTTATGTTTTTGGGCAAAAACTAATAATTGAGGTAAACGAGCCATTGTTCCATCATCATTCATTATCTCACAAATTACCCCGGCCGGATACAATCCCGCTAATTTAGCAAAATCCACTGCTGCTTCCGTATGCCCGGCACGTACTAAAACCCCGCCTTCCCGATAACGTAAAGGGAATATATGCCCCGGCTTAGCTAAATCCTGACCGGTCGTTTTTGGTTTAAGCATTGTTTTTATAGTAACTGCCCGGTCATTAGCAGAAATACCCGTGGTAGTCCCCTTTTTTGCATCTACCGAAACAGTAAACGCTGCTTCCCGTAATTCTACTCCATCAGAAACCATAGGATTAATCTTTAACGCATCCAACCGTTCACCAATAATAGGTAAGCAAATTAATCCGCGGCCAAAACGAGCCATAAAATTTATAGCCGCCGGAGAGACAAAGGATGCCGCCATAATCAAATCCCCTTCGTTTTCCCTGTTTTCATCATCAACAACAACAATCATTTTCCCTTTTTTAATGTCTTTTATAACCTCATGAATACTATTGAATTTCATTTTAATTCTCCAATTAAAAAATTAAATAAAACCATGTTTTTCTAAATAATTTTCGTTTATTTCCTTTCCCGTTGGCCGGGCATGTTCTGTTTTTTTTATTTGTTCAATATATTTCGCCAAAATATCCGTTTCTATATTAACTTTATCATTTTCTCTTTTAAAATTCAAGGTTGTATGTTTGATAGTATAAGGAATAAGTGAAACAGTAAAACAATCCTTGCCGACACTAACCACGGTTAAACTAATTCCATCCACAGCAATAGACCCTTTAGGAACAATGTGTTTAAGCATTTCTCCGGGAATGGAAATTTCCATTATTTTCGCATTTTCTTCCGTTTCAACTTTTCGAATTATTCCTATTCCGTCAATATGTCCCGTTACAATATGACCATTTAAACGTTCTCCTAAATAAACTGCTCTTTCCAGATTTATTTCAGCTCCTGCCTTCCATTCAGCTAAATTGGTTGTTTTTATTGTTTCCGGCATTACTTCCAACATAAGTGAACAAAAAAGATTATCGACAGGAATAATCTTAACGACAGTTAAACAAATACCGTTTACACTAACACTATCTCCTGTTTTCCACCCTTTTAATTTCGTTTCTATGGTAAACTGTTTAAATTCCACACTTCGAATCACCCCTAAATCTTCAACAATTCCGGTAAACATTATCTTTTTCTCCAAAAAAAATATCTTTAAATATATCCTTCGATTAAAATATCTTCATCAAGTTTATGTATTTTTATATCTTTCAAACTAATTGCCTCGTTAAGTTTATCTATTCCTTTTCCGTCTACAGAAGTCGGGGATTTTTTTCCCCCGATTATTTTAGGCGATAAAAAAAATAAAACTTTGTCTACTATCCCTGCTTCTAATGCTGCGGCATTTATTTCTCCGCCACCTTCAATCATTATGCTAAAAATATCCAAAGCACCTAATTTTTTTATTAAACTTTTTATATCAACCTTTTTTTCTCTTTCCTTAACTATTAAAACTTTAATCCCTTTATTCTTAAGCAAATCAATCTTTTTTCTATCAGCATATTTTGTAGTAACAATAATCGTAGGAACAGTATTATCAAGCACTTTAGCCTTCAGGGAAATCCTTAAATGGGAATCCAAAACAATTCTAACCGGCCGATCTTTCCGTTTACCCTTAATCCTACAGGTCAAACTAGGATTATCCTTGATAATTGTATTTATCCCCACTAAAACCGCATCCACCCAACTTCTAATTCGATGAACATATCTACGGGACTTCTCTCTTGTTATCCAACGGGATTCTCCTTGAGAAGTGGCAATTTTTCCATCAATACTTTCCGCTGTCTTTAATATTACAAAAGGTTTCTTCGTTTTAACCCGTTTTAAATAAAATTTATTAAGTTCTTCTGTCTGTTTTTTAAGAACACCTACCTTAACTTTAATCCCGTTCGTTTCTAATTTTTTTATTCCTTTCCCATCAACGAAATCATTTGGATCTTTCATCCCGATAACAACTTTTTTTATACCGGCTTTTATTATTTTATCTGTACAGGCAGGAGTTTTACCTATATGACAACAAGGTTCTAAATTAACATACATTGTAGCATTTTTGCTTTCTTCCCGTGCATTATTTAAGGCATGTATCTCGGCATGTGCACCACCAAAAAAACGATGGTATCCTTTGCCGACAATCCGATTACCTTTCACGATAAAACATCCCACCAGAGGATTAGGAGCAACCTCTTTTCTGCCTTTTTCGGCTAAAGCCAAAACCTTTTCCATATAATATTCATCGGTTTTTTTCTTCATTTTTTAATTAAAATTATATCCTCGACAATCTTTATTAGCCTTCATCTCAACAAAGTTTTGCTTACTTTAAGGCTTACTGAAAAATACAAAATATCGACCAAATGACTGCAAAAATGTGATTAAAAGTGCACGAAATTTGTACAAAACAACCAAAAAACCTTGCACTTTTAATTGCATATAAATTTTTCAGTAAACCTTGATTACACAGATATTGAAAAGATTACACCGATTTTGTCGTCTAAGTTTTAATCTGTGTAATCTGGTTTCTAATCTGTGAAATCAGGGACTGCTGGGTTTTTCAGCAGACCCTACTTTAACATAACTAAAAACTTCTTGTCAAGAGAAACGCTCTTTCCCTTTTCTATTTAGGAAATGTCCACAAATAAGTATCTTTAGAAAATCCAGCTTTTATTGCATCTTGTCGTATTTTTTGTGCTTCTTTGTATTCTAGATTTGCCCCAATAACCACTGCGTAATATGGGTTTTCCCCATAGGGGTCAAATATTTCAGCGGTTAATCCCTCTTTTTCCTCGGCAATTTGTTTCACTTGTTCCCGGGCATCTTTCAGTTTTTGATGCGACCCTGCAATTACAAACCAAACTTTTTTAGGACTTGAACCGGTTAGTCCCCGCCAGAGTTGTTGAACAGGACTTTCTTCCGGCAACGAAAATGTCTTCATTTTTCTATCTTCTTTTGACTCTTCTCTTATTTCCCCTGTTGATTCCTCTACCGGTTGTTCCATTGGCTCTTCTCTTGGCTCTTCTCTTGGCTCTTCTGTCGGTTGCGCATAGGCCGGAGAAACAAAACTAATTGAAACACTAGCCGTTCCATCAACCACCTTAGGAACTTCAATATTCCCGGCATTAATCATAGCCGTAATTAACGCCGGAGCCACGATGCCTAATTCGAAAATTTTTACCGCGCTATTTTCTTTTTTGTGAAGAAAAGCGGTAATACCACCCAGATAGAAAAGAACTACTACCCGAATAAAATATCCCAGAAAAGCAAGAAAAGTAACTTTAACCAGAAGCACATCCAGATCAACAACTAACAAGTTCATTATTACCGGGGTTAACGCCCCTAAACCACCAATCATAATCTTCTTACTAGTCTTCATTTTTCCCTCCATATATTAAATTAAAACACCATCTTTTAATCAAGTAACCGTTTTTCACCGGTGATAGCTTGTATTTCTCCTATATTCTGAGTCACTTCCAGACAACCCAAATACTTCCCTTCAGAATCTCTTAATGTGTAATATTCAATCAAAATTTTCTGTTTCTCACCCTTTGGAGGGAAGGGGACATCAACCCAAAAACGAGCTTTATCTCTTTTCCCTTCTTTCATTTCGCGCAAAATTTCCTCTACTTTGTTTTGACTTCTTTTAGGATGACAGTCACGAACATCCTTCCCGACAACAACAGTAGCTCTTTTAAAAATACGCCTATTATGTTTATTCCATGCCACTACTGCTTTGTAACATAAATCATTGACAACGCTAACCAGATGTCATTGCGAGCCCGAAGGGCGTGGCAATCTCATCTTTTCAAGGAATGACTCATGAGATTGCTTCGGTCGTTTCACTCCCTCGCAATGACAACTGCTATCAAGAATTTCTGTTACAGAGCACTACTTTATCGCTTTCATCAAGAACAGAAAACTCAATAGGTACAGTCTCAAGAACTGCTTCTAATAAATCCCCGTTTAATTCTCCAATCATTTTTATTTCCTCCGATTTAAACTAAATTTTTATCATCTATGTTTTTTACCACATGCAATCTTTTGTTTTTTTGTCTTTGTCTATGGACTATGGACTGTCGACTATGGACTATTTTTTTTTGCGTGCCCAAAGGGTAAAATTATGCGTCTATAGAGAAACATATTTTGCCTTTATTTTCCTTGTTCGGGTGAACACAGGGGTTCACCCCTACAATAACATCTCAATGTTTAACTGTTTTATCAAAATTCCCTTAACCCCCTTTTTCAAAGGGGGAAAAATTGCCTTTTTCTTTGCCATTCGCCATTTGCAGTCTTTTATTTTTTTGTCTTTATCTATGGACTATGGACTGTCGACTATGGACTATCTGTCTGTCTTTTCATTGCATCCAAAAATTACGGTCTAAACTACGGTATTGAATTGCCTCAGCAATGTGTGTTGATTGAATATCTTCAAATTTTTCCAAATCAGAAATAGTGCGTGCCACTTTTAAAATCCGGTCATAGGCTCGTGCGGAAAGGCCTAAATTTTCAATTGCATTTTGCAAAAAAACCTCCCCTTCTTTATTTATCGAACAGTATTTTTTAATCTGTTTTGATTGCATATGTGCATTACAGTAAACATTTTTATGATTTTTAAACCTTTCCTGTTGTACTTTTCGAGCCTGAACGATTCTGTCTCTAATATTTAAAGAACTCTCCCCGCATTTTTTATTAGCTAATTCGTTATATTTTAAAGCTGGGACTTCAACATGAATATCTATCCGGTCTAATAGAGGCCCTGAAATTTTATTCATATACCGTTGAATTTGGAAAGGGGTACAAACACACTCTCGATTAGAATCACCATAAAATCCGCAAGGACAGGGATTCATCGCTGCTGCCAGCATAAACCTGGCTGGATAAGACAGAGAACCGGCAGCACGAGAAATAGTAACCATCCCATCTTCCAATGGCTGTCGTAAAACCTCCAAAACATTACGATGAAATTCAGGTAATTCATCTAAAAAAAGAACACCATTATGGGAAAGACTTACTTCTCCCGGTCTGGGTCTGGTTCCCCCTCCGATAAGAGCAACATCTGAAATAGTATGATGAGGAGAACGAAAGGATCTGGTAGCTATAAGTGCCAAATTATAAGGCATCATCCCTTTCACACTATAAATTTTAGTTGTTTCGATAGACTCTTCAATAGTCATTTCCGGCAAAATAGTAGGAATTCTTTTAGCCAACATCGTTTTCCCTGAACCTGGAGGGCCTATCATTAAAATATTATGTCCCCCGGCAGCAGATACTTCCAATGCCCTTTTGGCATATTCCTGCCCCTTTACATCCTGAAAATCCAGATCATACCGGGAATTGGTTTGAAAAACCTCTTCTATATTTAAAGAAAAACCGGGAAGATTTATTTCTTCATTCAAAAAATCCACTGTTTCCCTTAAGTTTTTTACCGAAATTATTTCTATGCCTTTCACTGCCCCGGCTTCACTTTTATTTGATTCTGGCAAAATAATTCCTTTCAAACCCCTTTGTTTTGCCATTAAAGTAATCGGTAATACACCTTTTACTTTTTTAATCTCTCCATCCAAAGATAATTCCCCCAAAAAAAGATATTTTTTTCGGAAAGAGACTTTTATTTGCTCTGTAGCAAAAAGAATTCCTAAAGCTATCGGTAAATCAAAAGCAGCTCCTTCTTTTTTTATATCAGCAGGAGCTAAATTGACGGTAACTCTTTTTACCGGAAAATTGAAACCGGAATTTTTGATAGCTGCTACTACTCTGTTTTTACTTTCCTTTACTGCGGTATCAGGAAGGCCCACAATAGAAAAAGTAGGAAGCCCCGGAGAAATATCTATTTCTACAGTCATTAAATAACCGTCTATACCCAAAACAGCCCCTGAGGAAATATTTGAAAACATAAAAATCCTTTATTAAAACACCGTAAAATTTATTATAAATCATTTAGAATATTTTATTTTCTTTAACCCGTTATAAATTACTCTCAATTCATAAGAAAAATAGGTGCTTTGGGAATAATTAACCCCAAAGTCTTTTTTAATCCATCCGATCCACTATAATTTTCCATAAATTTCAATAAGTTGATTAATAGAATATTCCTCATAATCAAAATCCCGGCCAAAATCAGATGCAATCCAATCACACCACTGTAACCGGCTATGAATATCTTTTAATTGAGCAGGAAAATATTCTTCACCATCGAAATCCCGGTCAAAATCAATTTTAATCTGTTTCGCCCAGTATGCACTGTCGTCATTATTCAAGTTTTGATTGGATTGTTTATTTTTTTCGGAAGAAGATTCTTCCGTAATAACTTCATCCATCTCTGTTTGGGAATTAGATTGGCCTTCTTCAATATTATTTTTTTCTTTTCCGAATAAAATACTTGCTGAGAAAAAAAAGAAAAGCAATAATAAACTTAAAATATTTCTTTTCATGTTAAAATTTTTAAACAATATTCCTTAAGAAAATTAAAAACCATCAATTAAATCAGTAATTTTTAGTTTTTTTAATTCCTGATAATATTTTTCCATTAAATTAATATCTACTACCGGCAAATCTTCCCTTATAAAACCATTTTTAAGAAGCTCATTTATTACTTTAAGTTCTTCTTCTATTTTCTTTTTTTCTTCTTTTGGTATATTTAAAAGAGTTACTCTTTTTTTTAATCCTTCTTTATAATTTAATTGTCCCTGAATAGTAGAAAGAGCCATCCAGATACGATTATACTCATCCGCTGATGTATACCCTAATTCTTTAATAAAATTATTTATTTTAGTTTGCTTTTGTTCCAATTTAATTTCTTTATTTTCTTTTATTTCCTTTTTTTTCCAAAGAATAACAGGATAACTTCTAATGAATTTTTTTAATTCATCTTCATTAATTGTTTTTACGGATAAATATTTTTTTTCCGCAACATCATTTTTAGGAGGTTTAAATCCCTTACATCCTACTCCCCAAATAACCAATAAAAATATTACCGCCCACTTTTCGTTCATTTTTATTCCCTTTCTACAAAACACTATTTTTTATTAATTTTTCTCATATATAATTCGCGAATGGAATTAAATATTTCAATATAGGCCGTTGTCTGATAATCAGGATAAGTCCATTCCCAAACAGAAAAAGTACCCCCTTTAAAACGCAAAGTTACTTCGCCATATATCCCTTCTCCCAAATAAAGACGATGCTGCCAGTCCTTAGTAGTAGCTAAAACAAGTTTTCCTGCATTTATATATCCCGGATCTATATTTATTCGTCGCCTTTTTTGATCCTCCATAAATTCTTTCTCGATTCGATTAGTAAATATTTTAATTTGCACAAGCTTGTGCGGCAACATAAGCTCTTTAAAACTTAAAAACTTTCTGCTTAAATTTTTACCCATTTCTTTTTCATAATATTCTGTCTTGTCAAAAGGCAATAAATCACTTTCATAATCAACTGCTCCGAATTCCTCAATTAAACGCAACTTAATCTCTTCAAAAAGATAATCTTGATTACTAATCATTCCTACCATTAATTTAACCGCTCCGGCTATAATAATTTTACCCATTTAACTCTCTCTATACAAAAATTTATACTTCAGTTTTTTCAAAAGAAAATTTTAATTGCTGCAGCGTAACATCAGCTTCTTTGAAAATATCCAGAGCTAATTTATCCGGATAAGTTCCACAAAATACAACCTTTTTTATCCCTGCCTGAATAATCATCTTGGCACAGAGAATACAGGGTTGATGAGTACAATACAAAGACGCATTATAAAGACTTATCCCACAAGCAATAGTAAACAGCAATGCATTTTGCTCTGCATGTAATCCCCAGCATAGTTCCTGCCTTTCTCCCGGAGGAATGTTCATTTTATCCCTTAAACAACCCTTCTGAGCACAATGAGGCAATCCTGTAACCGCTCCGTTGTATCCGGTAGAAAGAATTCTTTTGTCTTTTACAATGATACATCCGACTTTTCTCCGTAAACAGGTAGAACGTTTAGCCACATCCTGAGCTATTCCCATAAAATATTCATCCCATGAAGGACGTCCCATATAAATATCCTCTCTTCTATTAAGGTAATGTCAAAAGTATTTGACCTTTAGTTTATAATTTGTATAATTTATTAACGAGAATATTTGTTTAGTTTTGTGTTCTCGTCGTCTCTCCCCCCTTTTTTTGGGGAAGCTTTTTATTAAAAATACTTGTTTTCCCCCTTTGAAAAAAGGGGATAGGGGGATTTTATTCATAATCTTTCTTTTACTGCCTGATAAATAACTTCCATAACAGAATCCAGTTCTTGCAAAACTTGTAGATTCTTAAACCGCAAGACAGATAATCCCTTGTTCTTCAAGTATTTATCTCGTTGTGCATCTTTCCGTTCCTTATCCAATTCCATGTGTTGTGATCCATCCACTTCTACTACAATCTTTGCTTGGGATGCATAAAAATCTACAATATAGCTCCCAATAGGCTTCTGCCGATAAAATCGGACCTTCAAAATTTGTTTTCCCCGTAATCCTGCCCATAATGCCCTCTCACTATCCGTCATTTCCCTGCGTAATCGACAAGCACTGTGTTTTAAATTCGCATTGTATTTTAACACCTTAAATCCCCCTAACCCCCTTTTTCAAAGGGGGGAAATATTATTCCTTTTTCAAGGGGGGAAATTACTTTTCATATTTTTTCATCTAATTTTTGACACTACCTCTATTAATGCTTAAAATGCCTAATCCCTGTAAAAACCATTGCTATATTGTGCTCATTACAGGCAGTAATCACTTCATCATCCCGAATAGAACCTCCCGGTTGAATAATTGCGGTTATTCCCGCCCGTGCTGCCGCATCAATTCCATCCCTGAAAGGAAAAAATGCATCAGAAGCTAAAACACAGCCTTTGGTAGAAAGTCCCGCATTGTTTGCCTTCATTATTGCTAATTGGGCTGAATCAACCCTGCTCATTTGCCCCGCACCGATACCTATCGTTCTATCATCGGTCGTATAAACAATAGCATTGGATTTTACATGTTTACATACTTTCCAGGCAAATTGAAGAGCTTTCATTTCATTTTCCGCAGGTTTTCTTTTAGTAACTACAGTCAAATCACCTTTGAATAAATCAGTATTTTTTTCCTGAATCAATAATCCTCCGGAGATTTTTTTGTAGTCAAATTTCCGGTTTGAACCGGAAATTTCCGGCATTTTAATCAATCGTATATTCTTTTTTTTCCTTAACACTTGTAAAGCTTCCGCACTAAAAGACGGAGCAATCACACACTCCACAAAAGTTTTACTAATTTCATCGGCTACATCTTTATCTACTTCCCGATTAAACCCGACAATACTGCCAAAAGCACTAACCGGATCACACTTGCGGGCATTTTGGTAAGCATCTATTAATTTAGTACCGGTTGCAACTCCACAGGGATTAGTGTGTTTAATTATTATTGCTGCCGGAGAATTAAATTCACCGGTTATATCCCATGCTGATTCTAAATCAATAATATTGTTAAATGACAATTCCTTGCCGTGTAACTGCTCCATATTTACTACACCTGTTTTTTCTTCACCATCAGTTACTTTCAATTCCTTATAAAATGCCGCTCGTTGATGAGGATTTTCCCCGTATCTCAAATCCTGAATTTTCTCCAGTCTAATTTTCTCTAAATCCGGAAAATCATTAATTTTTGTGTTTTCCGCTGTTAATTTGTAAAAATAGGAATATATAGTATAGTCATATTTTGCCGTATGCTTAAAGGCTTCTTTTGCTAATCGAAGTTTGGTCTCCCCGCTTATTTCATTATTATTTTTTCTTAATTCTTCTAATAATAGCAAATAATCCTGTGGATTTACGGTAACAGCTACATCTTTATAATTTTTCGCTGCCGAACGTAACAGGGTTACTCCGCCAATATCAATATTTTCTATAATTTCTTCCGGTACAACATTACTTTTACTGACTACCCGGCTAAACGGATACAAATTAACTACTACTAAATCAATCAATTTAATATCATGTTTTTTTATCTGATTCAAATGTTCAGGATTATCCCTTAATGCCAACAAAGCTGCATGTACCTTAGGATGCAATGTTTTAACCCTGCCATCAAGCAGCTCAGGATAACCGGTATAATCAGAAATTTGTTTGACTTTAATATTAGCCTTTTCCAATTCCCGGGACGTTCCTCCGGTAGAAATAATTTCTATATTTAATTCAGATAACCCCCGGGCAAATTCTACCACCCCTGTTTTGTCGGAAACACTAATCAATGCACATTTAATCTTACTCATTATTTCTTCTCCTCTCTTAAAGCTAATTTCATTCATACAGTTACAACCAATGGGAAGTTTCAGTCCCGATGAAAATAATTAGCTGCTTTTCCTTTAGTTATTTTTTTAATTTCCCCGTTTTTTACGTTTACAAGATAAATACTGTTTTGAAAAAGAACTTCCTTAGTTACTAATACGTATTCATTATTCGGCAACCAAACCGGATTGTAATAGCCCTTATTAAATTTAGCAAAAAAATATTTGAATTCCATTATTCTTTTGCCTTGTATCTCCCGGGAATCTTTAGGGAGCAAATAAATATTTCCTGCTTCGGTAAAAACGGTTTGCCCATCTCCGGAAACATCATTTTTTCGCTCAAAAGAACTTTCAAGACCTTGATTAAAATGAAACTTTTTTCTGCCCACATATTTTACCAGATTATTATTCGGCCATTCTTCTACACCCAAAAGATACTTCTTTTTCTTCTGCAACGAATAATAATAATGTTTAATTAGCTGCCTGCCGCCGGTTAAATCAAAATCAGTAAAATAAATACTTTCTCCACTTTTTGACCAATAGAAAGGAATCTGAAAAGCAGGCCCTTTCACCGAAACAATTTTCCGGGTTTTCAAACTGGAAACATCTAAAACCCATAAAAAACAAGCATTTTTTTTATATATGCCATAGGCTATTTTTTTATTATTTGGTGACCATTCGAAAACACTAACAATTGCAGACGTTTGTGGAAAACTTGTTAGTAACTTTTCCTTATTGTCTTTATCCACCAAAAACAACCCTTTAGTGGTCATAAAACAGATATTTTCTCCATCAGGTGACCATTGGAATTTGGAAGTTTTTCCGGTACTTAAACATTTCTCCTCTCTTCCATCAAAATTTATCTTATGAATCTTTCCTCTTTGGAAAAAATAAATAGGCAAACTATCCTTCGCTAACAAATAGTTCTCTAAAAAGAAAATACTAAAAATAAAAAACAGGACGAATAAAACATTTTTTTTATTCATTCTTCAATAATTCTCACTTTTCCGGCTTTTATATCCAGTTTTTTTTCCGCAAAAAGCCGTACTGCCTGAACATAAATTTTGTGTTCTTCTTCTAATATTCGGGATGACAAACTATCAACCGTGTCACTATCCAGGACATTTACTGTTTTTTGCAAAATGATTGCTCCCTGATCATATTTTTCATTAATAAAATGTACCGTAACCCCACTAACTTTACATCCATATTCAAGAACTGCCCGGTGAACATTCTTTCCATACATCCCTTTTCCTCCGAAAGCAGGAAGTAAGGCAGGATGAATATTCATTATTTTATTTTTATATTTATCAATAAAAAAAGAGTCTATTAGCAACAAAAATCCGGCCAGACAAACCAATTCAACCTCCCTTTTATCCATTTCTTCAGCCAATCGCTGAGCATAATCCCGATTAGTAATAAAATCTTTTCTATCGATATATAAAGCCTCAATTCTGTTTTTTTTCGCTCTTTCCAGGGCATACGCCTCTTTACGATTACTAATCACAACTACTACTTCCCCCGGGATATTGCCTGTTTGACAGGCATCGATAATTGCCTGAAGATTAGTTCCCCCGCCGGAAACAAGAACACCTATTTTAAGTTTATTCATTTTAACTTTACATCCCTTTTGCCGGAAACAATTTTTCCGATTAAATGAGATTTTTTTATACTTTTTAATATTAAATCACCGTGTTTTTGAGCAATAATTAATACCATACCAATTCCCATATTAAAAACGCGAAACATCTCCCCTTCCGTTATTTTCCCTTTTTCACGGATAGAACAAAAAATTCCAGGAATTTCCCACTCGTCCTTGTAAATTACCGCCCGACAATTTAGAGGAAGAGCGCGGGGTAAGTTATTAATTAGCCCCCCTCCTGTAATATGTACTAATCCTTTAATAAGTGCAGGAGAATGGCCGGAATTGATAAGAGGAAGCAAGGTTTTTACATAAATTTTAGTTGGTTTTAATAATTCACTACTCATTTTTTTCAGCTCTTTTCGGGAAAAAACCTTTTGCACCAGGGAAAATCCATTACTATGCAACCCAGCAGATTCAAGTCCAACAATTAAATCCCCCGGTTTTATCCTGCTTCCATTGATAATCTTATTTTTTTCTACAACACCTACTGAGAATCCGGCTAAATCATATTCTCCTGATTTGTAACACTGGGGCATTTCTGCGGTTTCACCGCCAAGGAGTATAGAATCAGCAATCGCACAACCTTTAACAATACCTCTAATTACCCTTTGTGTTACTTTTAAATCTAATTTTCCGGTAGCAAAATAATCCAGAAAAAACAAGGGTTTGGCTCCACAAGTAAGCAAATCATTTACACACATTGCTACCAGATCAATCCCTATTGTATCATGTTTGTTTACTAATTGAGCAATTCTCAATTTCGTCCCCACTCCATCGGTAGATGAAGCTAAAACAGGATTTTTATACTGTTTCCCATTAAGAGGAAACAGTCCGGAAAATCCCCCTATGGACGGATTAATTTTTTTTATCCAGTTTACTAACTTATCAGCTTTATCAATATCTACCCCTGCTTTTTTATAAGTAACCATTCTTTTATTCCTCTCTGCTTCCCGGTTTTTCTAAAGAAATGCCTTGTTTACACATTGGACAATCTTCCTGCTTATATGTTTTTATTTCTAAATTTAAAAGCACTTCCTGTCTGACTCCCTCTTCCATTTTTTCATTACCTCTGCTAACCAATGCACCAATACCGACTAAAACACCCCCTGCTTTTTTTACTACATCCATTACTTCTTTGACCGACTTTCCTGTAGTAATAACATCTTCGATTATTAACACTTTTTCTTTCTTTTCAATCTTAAACCCCCTTCTTAAAACCATTATCCCATCTTTTCTTTCACAAAAAATAGACCTTTTTTTCAAGTTGCGTGCTACCTCCTGTCCTACAATAATTCCCCCAATGGCAGGAGAAATTACCACTTCTACCATCCGGTCAAAACGGCTGGCTAAATCCGCACATAATCTCTCCATCAATTCAGGATATTGCAACACCTGAGCAGACTGTAAATAATATTTACTGTGTAATCCGGAAGACAGTTTAAAATGACCTTCCAAAAAAGCCTTTCTTTCTTTAAAAATTTGTAAAATTTCATCTTCTTTCATCATCTGTTTATTCCTTTATTTCTTTTGAAATTTGAGTAGCTACAGCCAGAGGATTCTTCGCCTGAATAATCGGCCTTCCCACCACCAGATAATCCGACCCTGCTTTTATTGCTTCCCGGGGAGTTAATGTTCTTTTCTGGTCATTAATTTGCGAACCTTCCGGACGAATTCCCGGGGTTACAATCAAAAATTTTTTTCCGCAATACTTACGAATAAGGCCTATTTCCCGGGAAGAAGAGATAACCCCGTCCAATCCTGCATCGCGACTCATCAGAGCTAAACGTTTTACCTGTTTTTCTACCTTGCGATTTATACCAATTTGCCCCAGGTCTTTTTCTTTTAAACTGGTTAAAACCGTTACCCCCCAAAGTAACGGTCTTTTTACATTTTTTGCCGATGCTTCGACTTTAAGGGCTTTCTGCGTTTCTCTCAGCATACTAAATCCGCCACTGGCATGAATAGTTAATGCCCAAATTTCCATCCTTACTGCATATTTGACTGCCCTGGCTACAATACTGGGAATATCATGGTATTTTAAATCAAGAAAGACTTTTTTCCCTTTATTCTGTAGCATTTTTATTATTTGCGGGCCGCAAGCCATAAAAGGGAAAATACCTACTTTAAAAACATCTACCACCCCGGAAAGTGTATTTACTAATTTTTCCGCTTCTTTTATATCAGATACATCTAAAGATACAATTAATTTATTCATTTTTTTTCTCTGTTTACCAACCTGATTTTAGCAAAACTTTAAATACTTTGTCAATTTTCAAGTTTACAATCTTACTATCTTTTTTTGTCCAGACTTTATTTTTCTGGTTATTCCTCTTGTATCAATAATTAAATTTGCATTTTTTATGATTTTATCATAATCAAAACAGGAATGAGCAGTAGTAATTATAACGGCATCCGCATTTCTTAGCAAAGCATCATTCATTTTCGATGCAGCCATTTTTTTATTTCCAATCTTGATTTGCGGAACATAAGGATCAATATATTTTATTTTTGCACCCAAATTTTCCAGGAGCTGTATTATATCTAACGCCGGTGATTCCCTAACATCAGAAACATCTTTTTTATAAGCAACACCTAAAAGAACAATATTTGCTTTTTTTATACATTTTTTTCTTTCATTTAATGCTTTAAAAACTTTTTCCACCACAAAATTGGGCATTTTGTTATTTATCTCCCCTGCTAATTCAATAAAATGGGCATAAAAATTTAAACTTTTTAATTTCCAGGATAAATAATGGGGATCTATCGGAATACAATGTCCACCCAATCCGGGTCCGGGATAAAAAGGCATAAAACCGAATGGTTTGGAAGCGGCTGCATCTATAATCTCCCATACATCCAAATTTAAACGGTTACAAACCAGGGCTATTTCGTTCACCAGTCCTATATTTACACTGCGAAAAGTATTTTCCAGCAATTTCACCATTTCGGCTACTTCAGGAGAAGAAACGGGGATTATTTTTTCAACAATTTTACCGTAAAGTAAACAGGCAAAACCTGTAGACTTTTTATCTATTCCGCCAATTACTTTTGGGGTATTTTTTATTGCATATTTTTTATTGCCCGGATCAACTCTTTCCGGAGAAAATGCTAAATAAAAATCACGGCCGAACTTAAACCCCTTCTCTTCTAATATAGGAACAATAACCTCTCTGGTAGTTCCCGGATAAGTAGTACTTTCTAAAACTATCAACTGTCCCTTTTGTAAGTGTTTAGAAATTTCCTTTGTTGCGGAAATGACATAAGAAATATCCGGGTCTTTTGTTTTACGCAACGGAGTAGGAACACAAATAATAATAGTATTTACTTTTTTCAAAGCACTAAAATTATCAGTGGCTTTTAATTTTTGCTTATCTACTACTTTTTTAAGGAGTTTATTCTCGACATCTTTAATATATGACTTTCCTTTATTTATTTGATTAACCTTCACTAAATCCTTATCAATTCCTACTACTGATAGACCACATCCGGCAAATTCCACGGCTAAAGGCAAACCAACATAACCCAACCCAATAATAGCTATTTTATCATCTTTCCTTATTTCTTTTAAATCCATTTTTTTTCCTCTCTTTTTAAAAATTATCCTTATAAAAACCACGAATTTATATCTTTATTTTCCTTTTTTTAACCCATAATTGTTTGTTGTCTTTATTCCGTTATCTATGGACTATCGACTGTGGACTATGGACTATCTGTTGTCTTTATTCCGTTATCTATGGACTATGGACTGTCGACTATGGACTATCTGTTGTCTTTTAACCTTATAATTTCCGAATATATTTCTTCCATCTTTTTTATAAAAATATCCCTGGTAAATACATTTTCTATATGCTTTCTACCTTCTTTTCCCATAATCTGAGCCTTCTTCTTGTTTTTCAGAAGAAAGTCTATTTTTTGTGCCATCAAATCGCTATCACCCGGAGGAACAAGAAACCCGGTAATCTCTTCCTGTATTATTTCCGGAATGCTTCCTACCTTTGTTCCTACTACCGGTTTACCTACCGACATCCATTCCATCGTTACCCGCGAAATCGCTTCCGAGCCAATTGAGGCAACTACTCCTATATCACACAAATTCATCATATCCGAAACATTAGAACAAAATCCTGTAAAAATAATTTTATTTCTTATTCCCGGATTTCCGGCTATTCGTTCTAAATCTTTTATTTTTATGTTTTTTTCATCTCCCACAATCAAAAATTTTACATTGGGATTTTTAACCGATATCTTCCGGGCTGCTTCAATAAAAAACCGATGGCCTTTTACCGGATCCAAACGTCCAACAATACCAACAAGCATTATATTCTCTTCTATATGCAACTTCTTGTGTAATTTTTCCTGACCACCATCCATTCGAAATTTCTCCGTATCAACGAAAGGGTAAACAGTAGTAATTTTGCTTTCACTCAGATTTAAAGAATTAACTGATAATTTTTTCACAAAATCAGAAGAAACAATTAATTTATCCACTGCTTTTTGGTGAATTATTCGATTAAACCAATTATTTTTAGGGGGCCTCATTTCACCCCTTGTCCTTACCAATCCGATTTTAAAATTAGAATTTTCCAGTTGCAATGATTTTATTGCCAGAGCTAAAATAAAAAATCCTGCTCCATAATGTGCATTTACAATTTGTATTTTTTCTTTTTTTAAAAATTTTCTCAGGCGAAAAAAATCCGATAAAAAACACCACGGTTTGTTCAAATTAAAATGAGTAAAGGTGGGAATTCCCCATCCTTCCGCTTTTATCACCGGAGGAGTGTTCTTCTCTCCAACAACAAATACCTGATGTTTTCTTTTGTACAATCCTTTAGATAAAGATATCCCATACTCAGCAATAGCATTCCACCAGCGAATATTTACTACCTGGACTATATTCATATCCTCTTTTTACTTAACCCCGTTTTCTATAACCAAAATTCGTTATTATATGTGCACTAAATTTGTTTTTGTTCGTTTTCCATTTTAGTCAATTTTTGTTGAACAGCTTCAAAAACCTCTTTCACTTTTATTGCTTTCATACACTCATGTGTTTTCAATCTACATTTATATCCACCGTGTAATCCGCAAGGACGACAAGCCATTTTTTTCTCTATCACCAGATTGTTTTCTCCGTAAGGATAAAATCCGAGTTGAGGGGTAGTAGGACCAAATAGAGCAATTACCGGGATTTTGTGTGCAACAGCTATATGCATTGAAGCAGAATCATTCGTTACAAAAATCCGGCATTTACTAATTAAAGCCGATAATTGCTTCAATGATGTTTTACCTGCTAAATTAGCTATATTTCTCCCTGTTTCAGATGAAATATCATTTATAATCCGGTCAACCACGGAAATATCTTTTTTGCTGCCAAAAATTATAGGCTTATACCCCTCTTCAACCAGTAAATTTAACAGTTTTGCATATCGTTGCGGCCACCATCTTTTAGTAGGCCATACCGATCCGGGATTAATTCCTATCAGCAAATCGTTTTCTCCGAATCCACATTTTTTCAGAATTTTCGATGCATCTACTCTTTCATCTTTCTCTATCGGCAAATAAATTTCCGGATTAAAAATGTTCACTCCCAACAAAACACCCAGATCAAGGTTTCGTTCTAAATCATGCTTGTTTTTATCATAATTAACTATATTATTTAAAAATATTTTTCCTTGACTTCTATCAAATCCCACCCTTATGGGAATCTTACTTAACCAGGCAAGAAGGGCACTCCTAAAAGAACGATGAGGTAAAATAACTATATCAAACTTTTTTTTTCTTATTCTTTTTACCAGTTTTAAAAAGCCGGGAAAACTTTTATCTTTCCTTTTTTTATCATAAACAATCAATTCATCAACAGCAGGATGACCTGTTAAAATTTCCTTTACTTCCGGAATAAGCAAGACCGATAAAAAACAATTTTCAGTCTTTTTTTTTATTGCGGACAATAAAGGAATAGTTAAAATAACATCACCTAAAAAAGCAGTTTGAATAACTAGAATACGTTTCAAATCTTTTTCCTTTTTTTACAAAAAATATCATAAAAAATCCGTAACTATTTTTTCAAAAATTTCTCCGCGGCATTAATTACCTCGTCCGTTGTAATTAAATTCAAACAATCAAAAGTATTCTCGGCACATTTATCTTTCGCATGCAAACTACAGGGACGACAGGGTAAATCCTTTTGAATTACTGTATTCTCCCCCCCCCAAGGGCCAAACCCAAAATCCAATGTTGTAGGTCCAAACAAAGCAACTACCGGAACTTTTAATGCACCAGCTATATGCATCGCTCCCGTATCAGGGGTAATTAAAACTCTACACGTTTTTATTACAGCCATAAGTTCTCTTAAGTCCGTTTTCCCGGCCAAATTAAAAATCTCATGCAATGTATGGGGCCCAAACCCTAAAATAACTTCCTTGCTAAATTCCAAATCTTCTTTACTACCCAAAAGCACCGGAGTATAATTTTTAGCCAACAATTTTTGAATCAATTCCTTATACTTAGCAGAAGGCCACTTTTTAGTTTTATGTTTAGCTCCCAGATTTACTCCGATTAAAACTTGCGGCAAATTACTTCTAATGCTTTTTAATTTGATTTTCGCGCGTTTAATTTCTTTTTCGGTCAAAAAGATTTGAGGATTTTTATATTTACCATCTACATTAATCCGGGATATCGCCTCCAGATAACGCTCAACAGTATGCATTATCGGCTTCATTAGTTTTTTCCGGTAAACTAAATACCTCCGGGCAAAAATATCTTTTTTATACCTGGTTGTTTTCTTTGCCCCGGAAAAAAAGGTTATTATATTACTTCTGATATTATGATGCAAATCAATTACAATATCAAACCTTTCTTTTCGAATTTGTTTAATTTTAGCGATTAAACCATCCTCTTTAGAAAAAGCAATAATCTCATCCAAATAAGGATTTACCTTAAAAACATCAACAAATTCTTCCTTAACCAGAACACATACACGGCTATCCGGATATTTTTCTTTGATATTCCGAAAAACTACTGTGGATAGAACTACATCACCCAGCGAACTTAAACGGATTACTAAAATCTTTTTTTTGTTTTCACCCATATTATTTTTATCCTTAATCTAATTCCGTTTTTATTATTAGCAATAATTAATCTTTCCGGCTAAAACATTTAATTTTTCCAGTAAATCTAAAACATTATCTAATTTAAGATCTTCTTCCAATGAATAATTTTGTTTTTTTATGTTAATATATTTCTTGCGAAAACCAACCGCATCAAATCCCGAAGACATAAACCCGTCTATTATTTCCTTGTTTTTGTAATCCATTAAAAAATTTCGGGCAGCCATTTCATTGTTAACGCTAATAAAATATTTTTTATCAAATTCCATATCCCCTGTTTCTATTTCCCGATAAAGGCCAAATTTTTTTAAAATTCTTAAAATTTTTCCTTCATGGTAAATACTTAATTTAAACGGACAATTCAAATAACAATAAATATCTAAAGTGGCCGGACTATTCCGGCTGGCAGGTATAAGGGTTACTTTTATTCTCCTTTGTTTATATATTCCGGATAAGTGAGGAATGATATTAAATAAACCGCCTTTAATCTTTGCCTGGTCAATTCGAACAGCAATTTTTTCCAAAATTTCAAACTTGTGTTTATTAATAATTTTTTTTAACATTATTCACTCCTTTCCACCTCCGGTGCAACCAAAACCACTGTTCCGGATACTGCTGTACATATTTTTCCACTACCCGTGTAAAATTAGTCATAGTTAATAAAATGTCCTTTTCTTTATCCCCCGTATTTTCCACCTTTACCGGCGGTTCAATAAAGATTTCGTGGGTGTGATCCTTCTGTCGGATAATAAACATAGGAATAACCGGCCCCCTTGTTTTAACAGCATAAATCGCCGCCCCGGGAGCAGTTAATGCCGGATGGCCTAAAAAATCAACCAGAATCCCTTTCCCAAATTTCTGGTCAATATATATCCCTAAAATATTTTTCCTTTTAAGCCAATAAAATGCTTTTTTTGCTGCTGTATCCCGCGAATCAAGTTTCAACGTTGATGACAGGTTCCAGTTATCTCTAATTTGTTGAAATAAATCCTCCGTTTGAACATCGGCACTTTCCCTCATAAAAGCAGCATAAGGATATCCCAAAGAATTTAATTTAAGTTCTATAAACGGAAAGTTACCGATATGTGCCCCAATCATAATTACTCCGTTTTTTTTATTCAACGCTTCTTTTAAATGTTCTTCCCCGTTTATTTTAATTAATTTGGTTATTTCTTTGGTATCCTTTTTAAAAAAATACCCTATTTCACAAATCGAATACGCAAAATTTCTAAAAACACGCCTGATAAGTTCTTTCTTTTCTTTAAGGGTTAAGCTTTTTCCATAAACCAAATTTAAGTTGTTCATTGCTCTTCGATAATGTTTTTTCAATAAAAAATAACTAATATCGCCCAACATATCAGCAAATTTGTACATACATTTAAAATTTAAACATCCGTTAATCACTACAATTATACGTAAAACCCTTCCTCCTCAATAACGGCCTATTATCTTCTTTGTTTTCGACATTTTTTA
>JAUVLC010000074.1 GCA_030595925.1 Clostridia bacterium
GGAGAAACAATGATTGTTAAAGAAAAGAATGTATGTAAAGAATGTGAGGCAATTTGTTGCCGAAACTTAGCTATCCCGATGACAAAACCAAAAAATATTGCTGAAATTGATGACTTGCGGTGGAAATTACATTTTGATACGGTAAAAGTATATATTAAAAGCCGTCGATGGTATTTGTTAATTAAAGGAAAGTGTATGTATTTATCCGATGATAATCTTTGTGAAATATATGACCGCAGGCCTGAAGTGTGTAGAGAGCATAAATCGGACTCTTGTGAAATGACCGGGCAATGGTATGATAAAATAATTTCTTCTCCGGAAGAGTTGGATGCATATACAAAGCAAAAACGAAAGAAGTAAAAGGATAATGATTAAAGGTTTTTTTGTCAAAAAGCAAACGGCAGATTATTCTAACGTTGGGAGTGGTAATAATGTTAGTGTTATTGAAAAGTAATTGGCAGATTGTTTCAACATTGGGAATAGCAATCTGGGGATTGTGAAAGTATTTTGATACTAGAAATCGGGAATTAGCCTGGCGGAGAACCGAATTTCTTTTTGAACAGGTGAAATTAATGGATACGGATAATGTCTTGGGTGAAGCGGTAAAAATTCTGGAAAATAGACATCCGGAAATTAATATCAAAACTCTGTATGAAAATTTTAATCAGAAAGAAAATTTACCGGAATATTGGGAATATTACCAAAAGTTTGATAAATTATTAAATTTTCTTGATCATATGGCTTATGCACATTTTCATGCAAAAACACTTTCCATTGAAGAAGTATCAAACTTCGGATGGTATTTAGATAAAATAAGCGAAAACCCTTATTTATCAAAATATTGTGAAATTCATGGTTTTAATGATATTCTTGAATTATCAAAAGAAATAGATAAATATAATAACGGCTAACAAAAAAATTGGGGAGTATCTATAAGGATATAAAAGTAAAAATACGAGGATGGATAGGGATATAATAAGGGATTAACTATTATGAAAACAAGTAAAATATTAATCGGTATTGCATTTCTTATTTTGTTGTTTTTAGTTATAACACAGATGGCTGGGATTATTTGGTCGAGCAAAGTTTTATTTAAATCAGTTCAACCACATGAAATTAATTATAATTCATTTGATCCGTATTGTTTGCTTGTTGTAAAAGAACAAAAAACTTTAGGAACGCAATTAAAAATAAAAATTATTAACGATAAGTTATATGAAGCTGGGGGAGATTATGGTTGTCATATGAATTATTTTGATGATTATTATTCTGAGTATATCAAGGGGGAAGAGTTAAAAAAAGCAAAGGTTATTTGGGAAGATAATGGGCTGATTTTGGAGGTTCCCATGTTAATTTGGACAAAAAATGGGAATGATTTTAATAAGAAATATCGATTATTTATTCCTAAGGAATGTTTTATTGGCGGACGTTAAATAAAAATTATCCAATAAATGATTGCATGGTTTTGGGAGGTAAGCTTTGACCTTATATTTCAAAAAACAAAATGGAGGGAATATCTGTGGCTTTTAAAACACTATTTCTTGCGCATATTCCGGATGCCGACAAAGAAAAACACAGAAGCGTGATAGAAACAGGGATGTACAAGCTTTTTACTGTGATTGTAAAAAATCAAAAAGAAGCTATAGATGTTTGTAATGATTTGGTAAGCAAAGAAAATATAGATTCGATTTTGCTTTGTCCCGGATTTACGCATAATGATGTTGCGGAAATTGTTAGAATAACAGGGAATAATGTTGCCGTATCAGTGGCAAGGGGTGATGGTCCAAGCGGTAAAATATCACTTGCAGCAAGAAAAAGAGAAGGGTATTTATAGGAGATTCTGGGGTTTGAATTAAAGTTTTTTGTAAGATAAATTCAGTTCTTATTTTCAGGTAAATTTAGATAATGTTTTGAAACAAAAATATTAAATATAAAGGAGGTTTGTTTTATGATAGAATATAAAAGATTTAAAGATGTAAATATTATAAGGTTGGGTAGTTATGTAATTTTTATATTTTTGATTGTGCTGGGATTTATAGGTTGTCGTGCTAAAGTTGGACTGGTAGCAAAAGAGAAGCGGGATGTTGTGAAACACGAATATACGGGTATAGTTGAAAAGGTTGAAAATGGGGAAGGATATAAGATGGTGTATTTTAAAGGCGATGTAGTCTATGAAGTTCTTGGTTCTCCATCTGTTAAACCGGGACAACGGATTAATATTAAGAAAGGAGAGAGAGGTTTTGAAGTGGCAGACTAAAGAAAGATGGGTGGTTCTGTATTTGAGATATGGAGTAAATTTAGGTTTACTGTTAAAAGGAGATAAAGTTGATTGATCCTAAATTTAATATAAATTCTAAAAAGGAATTAAACGAAGTGATAAAAAAAATAATTTTTATTTTGTTGTTGTTTATGATAACACCAATAATGGTTTTAGCGTGGGATGATTGTCCTTTAGGTAGAGTTAACGGTAGTTATCCGGGTGATTGTGGAAGATATATTGATATGGACAATGACGGGATATGTGACCGTTCACAGTTAGCACCGGAAGATAGAAAGAGTAATTTCACTAATACCGAAACTATAACAAATGAGGTTGATAATTTAAAAAAGAACGAAGAATTAGAAACAAATGTGGTCACAGAGATTGATGTGTCATTGGAATCAAATACTCAGTTTGCTGAATCAGATCAAAGTAATAAAGAGCATAAACCAATTTATCATTTATTACCGATTTCATTAGTTTTAGTTTTTTTATATTTATTTGGTTATATTCTATCTAAAAGAAAAATTATAAAAGTGGTAAATCATAGAAAAATTTGGAATTTTTTATTATTACTTAGTTTTTTATTTTCGGGAATATCGGGAATTTTATTGATTATCAAAATTAATTTAGGCATAGTTATTCCGTTACCCTTTAATATTTTATTTTGGCATGTGGAAACAGGAATAGCTATGTTTGTAATTTGCATCTTTCATATATTGTGGCATTGGACTTACTTTAAGAATATGTTTAGAAAATTAGGAAAAAAATAAGGGGGGTGTTCATAAAAGTATAAATAAGTTGATAAAGGAAATACAATATTAAAATAGGCAATGGACATAGAAGGGGAGTTAGGGTTGAATTAAATGGAAAAACAGAAATTTTTGAGTTTTGGGTGGATGGTAATTTTAATTATGGGTATTGTATTTATTAGTGGTTGGATTAAAGCAAAATCATATGAAGGTGAAATAGCCTGGGAACCTGAATATCCGGAAGAATATATTATTTATCGGGATTATATCGAAACAATTAAAGGTGTTACTTCTTTTTCTATGCGTTCTATATATGATACCGGGATAGTTAAAGCCACCGTAATTTCAATAACAAAATCTCAAGTATGTTCTGATACGACAAATCCATCTGCCCTTGAACCAAAGAAATGTAGTATTGAGCCATATCCAAAGGATACAGGGGTGGTGAGAATAGATAAAATTATCGATTATATCACTTTTTCTAAATATGGTGCAGAGCAACCCCTTGAGCAATTGGGTAAAGAAGAACCGGGAAGAAAAGGGAAAATCACCCCTGGATACAAAGGTAAAGAACTTTCTAAATCTAAGTTCCCTGAATATAAACCGTTGCAAGTAGGACAAAAAGTTTCAGTTAATTTCTTGCTTACTGCAAGAGCGGCGAAAGTCAGATATGTTTCAGTACCTCCGATAAGCGAATCAAAACAATCTGAATGGCCTTATGGACGTTCGGAGGGGACAACATCATTAAATGATACAGATTATAAACAAACTGTTACTCATCCAATTAAGCCAGCCGACAAACTTTTACCAAAAACTTGCAAACCAATTCCTAAAGAAGGCGATTATTTTGTGTTTACGACAAGAATCATTGAATATCCGAAGACAAATCAAAAGATGCTTTCCGGATTAAAAGTGGGGGATAAATTTAAAGCCAAAATTCACTATAGTGGCATATTATATGTAGAGGAATATGAAATAATTAATTAAATTTTTTAGATAAAAAAACAGGAAATAGTTGACATAAAAACTGAAAAGCAGGTCTGGATAAGAGGGGGAATAAATAAGTAATTAATACGGATGAATTATTATTGTCCAGGTAAAAAAATATTGAGAACAAAAATTTATAATAGAAAGGATATAAGTTATGAAAACAAATCCTGAAATTGATGATTTTATACAGGATATATTGCTTATTGATAAGGACAAAGGAGAGATGGTTCTTTCTTTAAGGAAATTGGTTTTAAAGATAATGCCGAAAATAAAAGAAGAAATAAAATATGGCGGTTTGGTTTTTGTAAATAATAAGAGATTATTTTGCGGAATTTTTGTCCGGAAAAACCATATATCTGTTGAATTTGATAGAGGGGTAGATTTTCAGGATGCGGATAATTTTCTGGAAGGAAGCGGAAAATTAAGAAGACATTTAAAGATTTATCAACAAAAAGATATTAAAAATAAAAAGGTTGCTTATTATGTTAAGCAATCTTTTCAGTTATAAAGGAAGGTTTTTTATAACAAAAATGTTTAATTTGTTTGGTAATAGCGAAATAAAATGTGAAAGATGTCATGTTTCTTGGAAAAAAATAAATATCATTTTTTTGATGTGGGGTACCGTAAATTATTTAAACAAGGCGAAAGATTAAAATTATGTACTTCCTGTCTTATGGAAAAATACAAAGAATATTTAAATTTTTTTCAATATAGAGCAATAGTAATAGAACCGTTTAAACCTTTAAATGCTTATCAGTTTTATAACTTTCAGCAAATGAAAAAGTATAATTTTAGAAAAGAAGATATTGAAAAAATGAAGGTTTTAATTCCAGGGATAAAAAAACATTGTGATTGTGGCCGATCAGCTCGTTTTCTTTGGTGTTCTCCGGAAGTTTATTTTCGCGATGTATATAAGTTTAATATGAATTCACAGTATAAAGGTGATTCATTATGCATAAAGTGTTTGTGTAATCATCTTAAAAATATTATAATCAGGGAACAAATTTATTTTGATGAGGTTTTTCCTCCCATGGGGGAGAGTGACGGGTTAATAACCTCTTTTGAATGTTAGACGGATTAAAAATTTAATTCAATGAGACTTAGATTTTTTGTCAGCGTAGCTGGAAAAACTCTGTAGTCGAATAGATCCTGAGCAATCGTAGGGAGTTTAAGGGTCTCGGTTGTATTTCTTACTAGCTTGCTGCGGGGTAGTAAATTTAGTGGTTAAAGAAAAGGAGTTTTTCATGGGTATAGAGACAATAAAAAGTAGAATAAGAATAAGATTAATTTGTTTAATGGTCTCTTTTTTTATTGTAGGTTGTGTAAAAAGTGAAGTTAAGAAAAAAAATGAAAGTTTGTCGGATAATACAATTGTTAAAGAAAACATTTTAAACCAAAAGAAACTTTTGCGAAAACTACAAGTAAAATTTAATCTTAAATCCGATCAATTTGCGATTATTGTAAGTATTTCCAAACAAAAACTTTATCTTATCAAAAATGAAGAAATTATTAAAACATACCCTGTTTCTACTTCTAAATATGGGATAGGAAGCAAGCCGGGTAGTAATAAAACGCCTTTGGGAACCCACTATATTTGTGAAAAAAGAGGAGAAGGAGCTAAGATTGGGACAATTTTTAAAGCACGTAAAAATACGAAGAAAATTGCTAAAATTTATATTGATAATACCGATGTTCCTGAGGATTTTGTAACTACTCGTATAATGTGGTTAAAAGGATTAGAAGCGGGTGTTAATCTTGAAACATTGAAACGTTACGTTTATATTCATGGGACACCGGAAGAAGGATTGATTGGGACACCGGCATCACATGGGTGTGTAAGAATGAAAAATAAAGAAGTGATTGAGTTGTTCGAATTTGTTTCAGTAGGTACACTGGTTGAAATTCAGGAATAAAGGAGGCCGGAATATTTATGAAAAAAGAAAATTTTTTGCCGCCTGCTTATTTGATATCATATTTGTTATTAGCCATTGGGTTGCATTTTGTTTTACCGATAAAACAATTGATTTATGTCCCGTATAAATATAGTGGAATTTTATTAATTGGATTTGGATTTTTGCTGAATATTTGGGCTGATGGGTTATTTAAAAAAAAGAAAACGACAATTAACCCATTTGAAAAATCATCTACATTGGTTTTAGAGGGGCCGTTTCGTTTTAGTCGTCATCCTATGTATTTGGGTATGGTAATTATTCTTTTGGGCGAAGCAATTATTTTAGGTTCATTAATTGCTTTTTTTATCCCGGTTGCTTTTTTTACAATTATGAAGATTGTTTTTATTCCTTATGAAGAAAAGGCAATGGAAGAGACTTTTGGCCGGGAATATTTGGATTATAAAAATCGCGTTAGGTGTTGGTTATGAATATAGTGGGAAATGACTGTTGTGTCATTTCTCTATCCAAAATAAAAGGTCAGAAATAAAGACTTGATTTTTAGGGGTTGGTATGGAACAGAATAATGAAAAGTTAAAAGAACAAAGAATAAAAGACCTAAAAGAAATTGCGATTGTAATAGATACATGGGATGATGTTTTTTCTGATTTCGATCCCAGACCGTTAAATATGCGCACAGTATCAGGGGATTTTATTGAAGAGTTAAAAAAACGCTACAGGGAAACCCGAACCGGTAATTTTGTAATTACTATGTATGTTCCGATTGCCTTAAAAGATGAAAAATCAGAACAGATGGTTAGACAGCGATTAAAAAAGCATTTTCTTCATATGTTTTTGCAAAAGAAAAAAAGGATTGTCCGTCTTCGTGTTCGGGGAGTGATATTTGTTCTTGTTGGAATTTGTTCTTTGAGTTTTTTGACCATGGCTACCTATTTAAAATTTTTAAATGTTCTTACTCTTGATATTTTAAGTATTATTCTTATGCCTCTGGGATGGTTTGGTTTTTGGGAAGGGCTTTCTAAACTTATAGATAATTCCCCTGTTTTTGTTCAGGAAGAAATGTTATTCGGTAAGATGTCAAAAGCGATTTACCGGTTTAAATATATAGAGGATAAAAATTAAAATCGGAGGGTTGATTAATGGGTTTTAAAAGGTATTTTTGTGGTAATGAAATGGAAAGAATGCCTGATATATCATTTAAAATAATGTCTTTTTTCTTTAAACTATCAGATATTTTTTTCTCGGTTGATAAACGAATGGATACCTTTGGTATTAAAGAGAATTTTACAGTAATAGATTATGGGTGCGGTCCCGGAAGGCATTTAAAAAAAGCATCTTGTTTAGTGGGAGAAAAGGGTAAAGTATATGCTGTAGATGTCCATAAATTAGCAATAAAGTCGGTAGAAAAAAGGATAGAAGAATATGATTTAAGAAATGTTGAACCGGTGGTAGCTAATGGATATTTTTGTAGTATTAATGATCATAGTGCCGATATGATTTATGCATTAGATATGTTTCATATGATTAAAATTCCGCTTCCTTTTCTGAAGGAGTTACATCGTTTGTTAAAAAAAGAGGGATTTTTAATCATTGAAGATGGCCACCAGTCTCGTAATGAAACAAAAATAAAGATAAATAATTCAAAAATCTGGAATATTGTGGAAGAGTCGAAAAAACATTTAAAGTGTATTCCTATTTGAGCTTAAAAAATTATTTCTTAAAAAGAGGAGATTGTTTTTCCTGAATTTTACGGGATGGTATGAATTTTTTTTTCAATAAATTTTATTATTGAACACAGACAAATTGATATGCTATAATTACTATAAGAAAAAATAATGGTTTTGTTCTGGGATATCAGAGTGTATCAAAGGGAAATTGAACAATTAAGGGAGATCCGGTGTTAATGAAGCACTTAAGCCGAATAGGTGGGTTAAGTATCAGTGTTTTATTGCTTTTCATTTTTGGATGTACACAATTATTTTTTTCCGCAAAGTCAGACCCTGTTTTAGAAAAAAAAATAGTTTTATATTTAAAAATAATAGAAGTTTTTTCGGATACTCCTTACTGTGCCGGTTATTATTGTGAATTATCCCGGATGTATAATGAATTAGGAAAGATATCGGAAACCCGGGAATATAATGAGAAATGGGTGGATTGTGTAAGAAGAAAAAATAATCCCGGAGATATAGAAGAAAGCTATGATTTGGCTTGCTATGAAAAAGTCTTGAAGGTTTGTGATGAGTTTATTTCTTCCGACCCGAATTTTGTCTATGCCTATATTGAAAAAGCAAATGCCTGTATGATATTACAACGAATAGACGAAGCTTTTAAAGTTATAAATAAAGCAGCTGCTTTTAATTCGGAGAATGCTGAAGTATATGCTTTTCGTTCTGCTATGTATGCCAAAATTCATCAGGAAGAAAAATCTCAGATGGATGAAAAAAAAGCAGAAGAATTGTTGGCTAAAAAGGTAGAAGAGAAATAGTTTTTATTATTTGGCAGGTAAAATGTAATATTTTAATATTACCGATTTACGAATTAAGGAGGTTTTTTGGGTATAATTGGACAGAAAATTTGGTCGATAAGTTGGATGGTAATAGCTATTGTTGTGGGAGTATATTTTGTTTTGTTAGTTTTTTTGCTAATGTTTCAATCCGACCTTATTTATTTTCCCCAGCGTGAAATTACGTTTCTACCCGGGACCATGGGATTATCCTACGAAGATGTTTATTTTAAAACTGCTGATGGGGTAAATCTTCACGGTTGGTTTGTCCCCGCAGAAAGGGGCAGGGGGGTGGTTTTATTTTGTCATGGTAATGCCGGTAATATTTCACATCGGTTGGAATCTATTCAAATATTTCATCGTCTGGGATTAGATACATTTATTTTTGATTATCGGGGTTATGGTAAGAGTGAAGGTAGAATTAGTGAAGAAGGTACTTATCTTGATGTGGAAGCGGCCTGGCAGTATCTTGTTAGTAATCAAAAAATAAGTGATGATAAAATTATTATTTGGGGCAGGTCTCTGGGTGGTTCCATTGCTGCCTGGATAGGGCAAAAACACACAGCTAAATTGCTTATTTTAGAATCTGTCTTTACTTCTGTTCCGGATATGGGAGCTGAAATATATCCTTTTTTTCCTGTTAGATTGTTGGCGCGTTTTAAATACAAAACTATAGATTATGTGAAACAAGTAAATTTTCCGGTTTTAATCATTCATAGCCCTGAAGATGAAATAATTCCTTTTGTTCACGGACGGCGATTATTTGAAGCGGCAAAGGAACCGAAGAAATTTCTTGAAATTAGTGGTTCACATAATGAGGGTTTTATTTTTTCGGGAAAACACTATGAAAATGGGTTGGATTCTTTTATTACTGAATATATCGAAAAATAAAGAAATGAAATGAAATGCAGAAAACAGGGGGGGACCAGGCTGCATTTTATTTAAGGAAAAATAGAATTTTATTCAATGAGACTTAGAGTTTTTTCATCTACGCTAATAAAAACTCTGTAGTCGAATAGATCCTGAGAGACTGTAGGGAGTCGAAGGGTTTCCGGTTAATTTCCCGTAGCTTGCTGCGAGGTAGTTTATTTAATCTAAGAGGATTAAAAGCAAAAAAAGAAAGAATATATTGACATTTCCTTTGTCTTTTGTTAGATTAAGGGGAAGAAATAAATGGGATTAGTGGATTTAAAAGAAAAGGAAAGAAAAATAGGAATAGGAGTAATAATATAAAATGGACAGGGATAGAGCAATGAAGGAAATGTGTAAAAAAATAGATTCTTCCAAAGAACAGAAAAAGAAGGCGTTGAAAGGTTTATTAATACCCTTAAGTTCATTTATTGCTGTTATGTTAGTAATTTTTTTAGATGAAGTATTGGATTTACCCTATGTCATTTTTAATGCACCGGATACCCCTATTAACTGGGTGGAATTATTAATGGAAGAGAGTTTGTGTGTTATGGTATCCATTTTTTTTCTAATAATTTTTTATAAGAGTAATTTAAGACAGTATCAATCAGAGGCAAAACTTTGTAAGGAACATGCACGTGTCTTATTCTTAAACGACTTAATGGATCATGACATCAGTAATATGATCCAGATTATTTTCAATTATTTAGTGTTTTTATCAAAAAAATCGAAGTTATCAAACGAATTTAAAAAAATTATCGAGATCCCTTTAAATCAAATTAAAAGGGTTACAAAATTAATATCCAATGTGCGTAAATTATCGAGTGTTTCGTTGAAAGGGGAAAAAACAGAAAAAATTGATATATATAAGACATTAATATATGTTATAGATTCAATTAAATCCAGTTTTCCTGATAAAGAAATTGATATTAAACATAATCTGTCATCCGGAGAGGTTATTATTGAGGGAAATGAATTAATGGAAGACGTAATTGGTAATTTGCTTCATAATGCAGTTAAGTTTAATCAACAGAAAGAGGTTGAAGTAGAGATTAACCATAGTTTGTCAAAGGATAAAGGGTGCTGGAAGATAGAGTTTAAAGACAATGGCCCGGGGATTCCGGATAGTATGAAAGAAAAAATTTTTGATAGATTACAACGGGGAGATGAAAGTGTTGGGGGGACAGGACTTGGACTCACTCTGGTAAAGCAAATAGTTGAGGGATACGGTGGAGAGATATGGGTGGAGGATAGAATTAAAGGGGATAGTACAAAAGGAAGTGATTTTATTGTGTTCCTTCCCAAAAGTAATTAATCTAATTACATTGTTTTATTATTATTATTAAGGCCTGCCATATTTGTGAATTATCCCAATTATGATGTGAAAACTAAAAAAAGCAAAATTTTAAAAAAAAATAAATAAAAACAGTATGATTAAATAAAGTTAATATGAAAATCACTATTATTTATGATAATGAAGTAGATAAAGATAAGGCAAATCTTAAGGCTGATTGGGGTTTTGCTTGTCTAATAGAAGTATATGACCGGAAAATATTGTTTGATACCGGGGCAAATGGGGATATACTTTTTCATAATATGGAAAAACTTAATATAAATCCAACCCTGATCGAAGAAATTTTTATTTCTCATAATCATTGGGATCATACCGGAGGGCTTTCCGATTTTCTTAAAATAAATCCGGTTAAGGTTTATATTCCTATTTCTGCTTCTGAACCTCATCAAGCGAAAGAAGTGGTTAAAGTAAAAAAAGCATTTAAAATTCATGAGAATATTTTTTCCACAGGGGAATTGGGAAATACTGAACAATCTCTTATAGTTAAAACAGGAAAAGGAGTCATTGTGATTGTGGGATGTTCTCATCCGGGAATTAAATCTATTTTGGATTCAGCGGTTCAATGGGGAAAACCTTATGCACTTATTGGGGGGATGCATGGGTTTAAGGAATTTAATCTGGTTGAAGGATTAGAATTAATTTGTCCTACTCATTGTACTCAATATCAATCGGAAATAAAATCACTTTATCCACAAAAGTATGTTAGCGGAGGAGCGGGGAAAGTGATAGAGATATAATGATGGTGAAAGCAAGTGTGGTTGGAAATATTGCCGGCGGTTTGCTAAGTGGAATATTATTTGGCAATGATTTTTTTTAATCAAACAATAAAAGGGATTTAGTAATGGATTTTTTGAACGCTTTAGATGTTAAATTGTTTTATTTTATAAATCGGGGATTGGAGAATAACTTCTTTGATTTAATTATGCCGATAATTACCAGTGTCCGGTATTGGCGGATACCGTTAATAATAATATTTTTGAGTTTATTTATATGGGGCGATAAAAAAGGAAGAAAGACTTTTTTGCTTTGCCTGATTACCTTGATTTTAAGTGATCAGGTAAGCAGTAGCTTGTTAAAGCCATTATTTCACCGCTTACGGCCCTACAAGGTTTTAGATAATGTGCATAAATTGGTAGGTTCCGGCGGGTTTTCTTTGCCTTCTTCCCATGCCGCTAATATTTTTTCTATGGCAATGGTAATAACTTATATTTGGCGTCGTGCATGGATTGGTTTTTTTGTTTTCGGGATAGCGGTAGTAGTGGGTTTTTCCCGTGTTTATGTAGGAGTGCATTATCCCCTGGATGTTGCCGCAGGTGTTATCGTGGGAGGGGTTTGTGTGTTATTGTCTATTCAGATATTTAGAGGTTTTAAATGGGGGTTTTTAAAAATAAAGAGAACTTCTTCCAAATCCGCATTGGAATGAAGTGTGGCGGCCCTAAATCCGATATTGAAAAAAGGAAATAGACGAGAAAGAGCAAAAAAGATTTCACCAAATAGGTGAAAAAGGTATAAAAAAGCCTCGCTATTTGGTATAATAATAGTTGTAACAAAAAATTGTTATACCGACAAATAAA
>JAUVLC010000121.1 GCA_030595925.1 Clostridia bacterium
CTATCTGTCATTTCCCTGCGTAATCGACAAGTACTGTGTTTTAAATTCGCATTGTATTTTAACACCTTAAATCCCCCTAACCCCCTTTTTCAAAGGGGGAAATTACTTTTCATATTCTTTCATACTTCTTTTGACACTACCAAAATTTAATATACAATATAAATAACACATATTTTATAGATTGTCAATATAAAAGTCAAAATTTCTATATTTTGGTTATATATAAGGCTTAAAAAACATATTTAGTCTATAAATAATACAGGAAAATAGAAATATTCCTCTTTCTTGCCACTAATATTTTTCCCGCCAAAAGTAAATAAGCTGTGCAAACTTCATTAACATACTACTCTTAAATAATTAGCAATACCTTTTCAAGTAATTTTTTCCCATTTATCATTCACATAATCACCTATCCCGCTCGGCAAATAATTCGGATATAGTTTTATAAACTCATTTTTAGCAGATATAAAACAATCATCAGGAATAATTTTAAGCCTTTTAGCTAAATAAAGCACACCAAGTGTAGGGGCTCTTGATTGCCCTTGATCACAATGAATCAAAACTTTTCTTTGATTACTCCATTTTTCTATAAAATCAAGAATTTTATTAAATGTTTCAACTCCGCTCCAATTATAAAGATGAGCGGCACCATCAACCCAGTTTAAAGAAACCCTATTGTCTTTTTCATAAAAGATATAGTTAGGATGATCTTTGTTGGGCTTGTTTGTTGTCGTATTCCAACCAAAGATTTTATAATGGATTGATTGTGTCGCATGTACAAAAGCCCAATCTCGGTCGTTTGTTTGAGCAATATCGTTCATTGTGCCAATAAATAGATTGGTTTGAGGTAGTTGTGTCATAATTAAATAATTTTCAATAATATTTTTCTTATAATATGCGTTGCGCCTTTAAACTCTTCAATTTCTAACGGAGCAATTTGATTTAATAGAGACCCGTCTTCTGGAATTATATCAATGTATTTTTGATCAATAACACCTTTGTTATGCTGATAAATATGCCTTTTTTGGAATAGTTTTTTTATCGTTAAGATTTCATCATTATCTAATCCATTAAAAAGACTTATCCCAAACTCATCTTTGAAAAAATTTTCCGCACTTTTAAGATTTTGAAAATTATATTTTTTCCGAGACCTATTCCTTTTTTTGCAAAAATCTTCAAAAGTAGAAACCAAATCGTTATACACATAACGTAAAGATCTATTTTTATCGCTGGCGTTTTCGATCTCCGTAAAAATAATGGATATATTTGTATCGTAAATTATAATGTTGTCACATTTGCATAGGGGACAGTACCCAAAAATGCCATACACTTGAAATTTTGCTTTACACTCAGAGCATTCAATTTCCGAATCTACCTCTTTTTCAGTTGGCGGCGAAATATATTTTTTTCTGTAAGGACTTCCTATTTTATATGAAAAAGAACTATTTTTGCTTGATCCGCTTTGTTTACCAAATGTTTCACTTAGCATTTTACTAAATTCATTGGAAACATAAGTCTTAGCTTCTTCTTCTAGATTTTCTTGAGCATATTTCAAATCATCTTGTGCCCATAATTCGTTTTTATTAAATAGTAAACTACAATATGGACAATACATTTCGTCCTTCAAAGAATTTTGATGTATTTTGAAATATCTTTTACAATCCGGATTATTGCATTCTCTACCGAAAAAACCGTCTTGAGTTGGAATAGAAATTTTGAATGTTAATGTTTTGCTCATAGTTTAGTTTTTGATTATCCTAATTTCTTCATTTTAATTTTTTAGAAACTCGATATCCTTTACTTGTCAACTTAAATAATTGACCGAATTCATGAACGACTAATCCTTTTCTTATTAAACGATCTAGTCCCTCGTTGTATATAATTGTTTTTTCTATATTATCTTCAAAATAAAAATTCCTATTACCTGCTCTGACAAATGCTCCTGTTTGGTCTGCACTAAGTTTATAAATTTCTCCAGTTGCTTCTTTTAAAATGTCTTTTTCTTCCTTACTTAAAAACAAACAGATCGCCAGATTGCTACCAGTAATATTTTTCAGGAACCATTCAACCATTTTTGATAATAAACCCGTTGGATCATTCATAATTGTTTATCAATAATTTTAATTTCTTTATTAGTAAATAATTCATAAAACGGTTTAAGTGCTTTTTCAAATAAATTTTCATGTTTTTATAGAAGCCTTGTTTTCAATCAAGGCTCGCAAGTGCTTTTTTATTATTTCTTCACAATCATCAGCAAATTTTAAAATTTCATCCCATTTTTCTTTCGGCATATCCAAAGCACCCGCGCCCATTTTGATAGTGGCTGTGCCTTCTTTTTGAGAATTAGCGTCAGCTAATATTTTAATTTGATCACTTGAAAAATGTAAAATATTACAACAGGTGTCGTAAGTTTTCCTAACACTCAACTGAGTTACTGATTCAAAGTGTCTAATCAGGTCATCGTCTCGCAATTTTACCCACTGATTTTTTGATGTATCAAATTTCATCAGTCTGCCGTTTTCAACAAATTTCTTATAAAAATCGTCGGGCTTTTGCGAGGTGCAATCGTAAACGAAAACCATTACTGTCTCAATAAGGCTTCTCGTTAGACACATAGTGCCAATGAAATTATTTTGTTTGACCAGTTGTTTTATTCCGTCAATAAGATTTGCCACCATATTAACTGACGGGTATGTTATAAGCAACTCCCATTCGTAAAGATTGCCATCACGAAGACGCATTAATCTTTCAGTAAGACCAACGAGCGAATCATTTCGCTTATTAGCCCCGATTTTCAATAATTGTAATATCTTGCGCATTAAGTCCATAAAGTTTATAAATTGCCTCGTCAATTTCGCAGTCAAGCTTTTCAATTTCCCGTTTTAACGAGTTATATTTATCCGTATTTTCTGAAGTCGCTTGAAGCTTTTTGTGAAGTTCGAACATTCGTTGTGCGACATTTTCTAAAGATTCAGATTTTTCAATAATAGGCATTTCTTTCATAAATTGCGTAAAATATCTTATTCCTTTGTCTCCCAAACCAGAGGCAATTTGCCTGTAATACCAATTCATCAATTTTGAATTTAAAATTGCTACCCAAGATTTCTTTACATTACCAACAATCATGTAAATTGTATTATTAAAATAATAACCTTCATTATCCAAATAAAAACCGCCCTTTTCTGAAATATCAGGATAAATTATTTTGGGTTTTTCAAATTCATCATAATAAACACAAGATCTTAAATGGTACCATTCCATTATTTGAGGCTTATAATCAGTTCTCTTCTTTAATTGATTTTCATACTTTGACAAATGTTTATAAATCGCAGGATATTTTTTTATATCAACTCCTATTTTTGCTTTTATCAAATACAGGTTCGGATAATCTAATTCATACCTTTTTATATCTCGACCTCGAACAATTGACACAATAATTTCCTTTGAATTTAAATTTTCGAAAATTAATTCTTTCTTTTTCGCTTCATCGATAATAAATGCCTCGTTGCAACCGGATTTTATACCAAAATAAATATTTACGCCTTCCCAATCTTTAATCTTCTTCCCAACACTTTCTATTTTTCTTTTTAGATTTAATTCCGTTTCATCAATAAAAGACCAACCTTTTTCCGACAAACTGCTTTGAGGGACTTTGATTTTTTTGTTATAAAGTATTTGATGATTTTTTCTTGGTTTTTCTTTTTGAATGATGATTATACAAGGATCAACTGTAGCGGCTTCAAAAACTTTATCATTGAATTTATCAATTAAGCTAATAATCTTAAAATTATTTTGAATGTATTTTCTTAGGTTCATTCCATAACCTGATTTGATAAATTTGTTTGAAACAATAAAACCAAAATATCCGCCATCTTTTAAAAGACACATCGATTTTTCAAAGAAATAAACAAATAGGTCAGCGGTTCCCGCATACACATCTGGAAACTCTTTTTCAAAATAAGCTTTGTACTGTTTAATTCTTTCCTGTCTTACATAAGGCGGATTACCAATAATCACATCAAAACCACCTTGAGCAAAAACCTCTTTGAATTCTTCATTAAAATTAAACGGTTTCTGTTCCCGCCACTTTTCACCAAAATATTTTTCCAGCTTTTCGGCATTTCCCGACACAAGCGAATTACCGGAATTTAAATTATGCTGAAGCGTCGGCAGTTTTGTCTTTTGTGATAAAACCTTTAGCAAAAGGTTAAGTTGGGCTATTTCTACCGCCTGGGCGTCAAGATCAACACCAAAAATATTTTCTTTCAGAATATCAAATTTGGTAAAAAACGAAATTTGCGGATTTTGTTTTGTCAGGGTTTCCAAAATTTTGTCATAGGCGGCAGTGAGAAATGAACCGGAGCCGCAAGCGGGGTCGAGCACTTTTATTTTTGAAATATTTTTCGGCTTTGTCTTTTTTAAAACCTCACCTAAAGTTTCTTTAATAATAAATTCAACAATATATTCAGGCGTATAGTAAATGCCTTGCGATTTGCGCTTTGATTTTGATTTGTCCTCTCCCTTGCGTCCCTGTACAAAACTCAAATACTGCTCGTAAATTCCACCCAAAACATCGGCAGAAATGGCGGAAAAATCATAGCGATAGCCGTTTTTTGTTTTGTATAAACCTTTTATAACTTCGGAAATTATTTTGTCGTTTACTTTCCATTCTTCGCAATAATGAAGTGCGAAAAGTTTAGAATTAAAACCGTCGTCAAAGTCGCGAAAAACTTTTACTAACTGTTTGTATAAATTGGTTTTCCCGCCTCGTAAAATGCTAAGCAAAATATTCGGCTCGATTTTTCTATCCTCAGCGGTACGGATAAAGATAAGACGGTCGAGAATTCTCTGTACCCCTTCGTTTAATTCCTCATCAGTTAAAGTATTTTGCTTTTTGAAATCTCTGGTGAGCAAAACACGCCAAGACATCAAATCTTCAAAAAGTTTCTCTCCAACTTGCTTTCTTTGGGTAAGTTTGCCCCATTTTTCTGCTTCTTTGTCTAAAAATTTCTGTTCAAAACTTTCTTTTGATAAAAGCCAAAGCTGGTCAAAACGGCCAATAAAATCCCGCCAATCAATCTCAATGAAAAGATTTTGCGAAATACTTTTTGGAGGAATTTCGGCATTGAAGATTTTAATGCTTTCAAAATCCGTTAAAACTGCCCAAGTAACGCTTTTATTCCAACTATAATTAATTGCCTGTTCCGCCCATTTCCAATCGTCCAAATCAACCTTCATCGCTTTGGCTTCCAAAAACATCACGGGAATATTGCTGAAACGAAAAGCTAAATCAACCCTACCGCCGGAAACATTCTCCTCTGTGGTAACTTCATTATCGGTGGTAAGATTTCTCATATCCCAGCCGAGAAATTCAAAAAGCGGTTCGATAAATTCGTTTCGGGTTTGAGCTTCATTGTAGGACTTAATCTTTCCTTCCGCAGCTATCCGCTGGTACTTTTCGACAAGCTTTTGAATTTGTTGTTTTGCTTTTTGTTTATTCATAGGATTATTTCAATAAATTATCTAAGGTAATATTTAGCGTTTTGGCAATATTTGCCATAACAAACACAGATGGCTTTTTAAAAACATTACTCTCATTTTAATCTTAGTAATATCAAAAATTCCAGCTATCTAAAATTTTTATTAATTCTGAATATATTTATATGGTTTATATGTTTTACGCTAAATATATTACTGCTATTAATATATTACAAAAAAATTACTTTATGTCAAAAAAAATCCGCTTCGGGCATCTCGGAGACACTTCATTCATAATACCCCTTAATTTTTATGTGGTAACCACAACCTTTCTTGGCTACCCGCTAGTCCGTAAGATGAATCCGCTTCCGGAGGAAAGTTGCAATATCATCGGAGACTTTCCGCAGGCTAAAAGCCTGCGACTACACCCATTACACTAAATCTTTGTGCAATGTTAAACTCTTGACGTGCTGTCTTATACTAACAAATATAATGAAAACAATCAAATTAAAAATGATGTCCCATTTCCATTCACTCCAACTTATTTTATTTGATTTTTCATAATATTTGTGATACAATTTGGTCAATCTTAATAACAAGTTAACGCAGGCTAAAGCCTGCGACTACCAAAACATCTTACCGGTAGCCGCAAACTTCAGTTTGCGTATTTTTCAAATTCCTATACAATAAAAATAGTCCGCTTTAGGTGAATTAAGGAAGTAAAATGGATAAAATTCCTATAACTATTGATAAGTCACATCTTGTTACCATTGGTGAACGGCTTTATACCGAAAGTGTTGAACTTTTAAGGGAATTGGTAACCAATGCTTATGATGCTGACGCAACAGAAGTAAAAATTACTATATCAGAAAATGAAATAATCATTGAGGACAACGGTTGTGGTATGAATTTTCAAGGGCTTAAACAGTATTTTAATATCGGGTCACCCTTTAAAAAAGAAAATCCTACCAGCCCTAAATTCGGCAGGTCAAGAATAGGAGAATTCGGCATTGGTAAATTTTCAGTTCTTTCTGCTTGTGAACATTTTGAGGTATTTACCAGAAAGGGTGATTTTGCCGGAACCGTTATTTTTGACAAAAACGCATGGAAAACACAACCTGAAGAATGGCAATTACCTTTTCGCCAAGAACCTATTGTTAGTAATATTCCAAACGGCTCAAAGGTTATTTTGAAAGGATTAAAAAAGAAATTTGAGATTGAATCCGTAGAAAGACGCCTGATAGAAACCCTTCCTTTAAAAGCACCCAATTTTAGTGTATATCTGAACAACAAAAAACTTCTACCCCGGTTTTTTACCGGAAGAAAAATACCTTTTTTAGAAGGAACCGATTTTGGTATAGTACACGGAGAAATCGTTATTTTACCCGCTTCAAGGGTTACTTATAAAGAAGCCGGAATATTAATAAGGGTTAAACAGGTTTCTGTAAAAAGATTTTCTTTCGGAATTGAATCCAATCTACTCCCTCGAATAACCGGTGAGGTTAATGCTGATTTTTTGATTCTTACCAGTGACAGAAATGATTTTGTAAAAGATACCCGGGAATTTG
>JAUVLC010000088.1 GCA_030595925.1 Clostridia bacterium
AACTATACCAAGTTTTTGTTGGTAATCAATGCTTTTTTATTTACCTCTTAAATTTCCCTGCTTTTTTCTCTATTCTCCTTTATTTACAATGTGTTTTACTCTTTCTTTATGCTATTATTCCACAATAAATACGAATGAACCGAACTTCCTGTTATCTCTTTTCTATGGACTGTCTTTTGTCTTTGTTTTGTATTTTGGATTTAGAATTTGTTTAGAATTTCGATATTCGGATTTAGTATTTGTCTGTTATCTGTTATCTATGGACTATGAACTATGGACTGTCCTTTATCTTTTAACTGTTTTTTTAAAATCATTCTTCTATCATCATAGAATCATCTCCTAAAGATGACTGCGGATACAGGGATGGAATATTAAGAGTAAAATCATAAGTTGTAGGTTCTGTCCCTTTTAAAAATACTTCATAAATAGCATTTTTATCATCTTTCAAGGTTAGAAGGCCATTTTCTTTATTAACTTTTTCAAAAACAAGTCCCTCTGGTATAGAAAACTTCAAAACAGGCTTGTCTTTTAAAGCTTCCATCATGAAATCAGTCCAGATTGGAACAACTATTCCCGAACTGGTTATTTTTTTGCCTAATGAACGATGATCATCATAACCTACCCATACAGCAGCAACTAATTGAGGGGTAAATCCGACAAACCATAAATCATTTAAATCCTGAGTAGTACCTGTTTTTCCCGCTGCCGGACGGCCCAATTTTCTTGCTCTCCATCCTGTTCCATTCTTAATTACCCCTTTTAGAAGGTTAATTGCCAAATAAGATGTTTGAGCGGAAAGCACCTCTGTTTCCTGTGGAATATTGCTTTCTAAAACAGTTCCCTGCCTGTTTTTTACCTGTATAACCGCATAGGGTTTTGTTTTTATCCCACCGTTAGCAATAGTACTTAAAGCACGGGTTAATTCCATCATCGTAATTACAGAGGTTCCCAGAGCAAGTGACAGGTTATCTCCCAGGAAGCTTTTATCTATACCCATTTTGCGAGCATATTCAATTACTATTTCAGGGGTTAAATCGTAAATAAGCCTAATAGCACAAGTATTTCTGGAATGAGACAATGCTTTACGCAAAGTAATCGGACCAAAACATTTACTATCCCAATTTCCCGGCTGCCAGATTCTACCTTTCATATCCGGAGAATCTTCTGCCGGAATAGTAGTAGTATCAATGTGTAACGTGACAAAATCAGTCGTATTCCCTAATAAACCCCATCTTTCCCCATCGTTTTGAAAAGTCAAAGGCAAATCTTCTATAATACTTGAGGCAGTGTATTCTTTATCAATTGCTGCTGTATAAATAATTGGTTTAAATGCTGAACCAGGCTGTCGTTTGGCCTGAACAGCACGATTAAATTGGCTTTTATAAAAATCCCTCCCTCCTATCATTACTCTAATCTGTCCTGTTTGAGGATGAATGGCTAAAAGAGCACCCTGAACGGGGGAAATTTCTTCCATCTCTTCGGTTTCTTCCATCTCTTCCGCCAATTCATCTTCTTTCTTATTTTTCTGCTCAATTTGTTTCTTTTTTTTCTCATCAAAAACAGAAAGGGCATTATTTACTACTTCTTCCGCTTTTTTTTGCATTTCCAAATCCAGGGTAGTAAAAATACTTAATCCCCCTTTGTATAAAACATTATAACCGTATTTAGGTTCTAATTGCTGACGGATGTATTCAATGAAATAAGAGGCATGTTTTCCTGATGACAAAATTTTCTCGGTATTTATAGGGTATTCATTAGCCTTTATTTTCTCCTCCTCTGTAATAAAACCTAACTTTTCCATACGATACAAAACTATAGATCTACGCCTTTCTGCCAGTTCAAATGATCTAAAAGGGGAATATCTGTTAGGTGCCCGGGGAAGCCCTGCTAATAAGGCACATTCGGGTAAATTTAAATCCCGGATATGTTTGCCAAAATAAATCCGTGCCGCTGATTCGACTCCATAAGCACCGTATCCAAAATAAATCTGATTTAAATACATCTCTAATATTTCTTCTTTGGTATATTTGTGCTCCAATAATAAAGCAAACATGAGTTCCTTTATTTTTCTTTGCATAGTCCGTTCCCGGGTCAGGAAACAAACTTTAGCCAACTGCTGAGTAATAGTACTACCCCCCTGTACTATATGACCGGCTTTTATATTAAAAAACATCGCACTTACAATACGAGGCAAATACACACCCCAGTGTTGAAAAAAATGAGTATCCTCAATGGCAATAATGGCATTTTGTAAATCAACCGGTATTGCGGAAAGAGTTACAGTAGTTCTTCTTTCGGTAAATAATTCACGGATTAATTTACCTTCTATATCATAAATTTTAGTAGTTAAACTCGGTTGATATCGTTCCAACATTTTTAAAGGAGGTAATTCCCGTAAATATTTTTTAAACAAAATGATCCCGGAAACATAAAAAATAATTAAACAGGAAAATAAAATAATACTAACTGTTTTCCAGACAAAAACCTTCTTTTTTTCCATCATTCCCCCAAACTAAAATTAATTTTTACCAACTTCCCGCCTTACAGACTGGCAGGAAAGCAAATCCAAAACACGAAAACAAGACAGTCCATAGTCCATAGTCCATAGACAAAGACAAAAAACAAATACTAAATCCGAAATACGAAATCCTAAACAAATTCAAAATCCAAAATACTAAATTCAAAACGAAAGACAAAGATAAAACTAAAAATAAAAACAAAATTCAAAACTCCAAATTCAAAACAAAAAAATAAAGGCAAAATGTGTTTTGAACGATATAGCAAATTTTTCGCGTAGGGGTGGGCTTGCCCACCCTTTAATAAGCATTTGCAAACCGCTTTTTTTTTAAACCTCAATTTAATCAATTTAAACTTCAAACTCATATATCTGTTGTCTTTATTCCATTATCTATGGATTATCGACTATGGACTGTGGACTATTTTTTTTTGCGTGCCCAAAGGGTAAAATTATGCGTCTATAGAGAAATATATTTTACCTTTATTTTCCTTGTTCGGGTGAACACAGGGGTTCACCCCTACAATAACATCTCCATGTTTAACTGTTTTATCAAATTTATCAAAATCTCCCTAATTCCCTTTTTCAAAGGGAGAAACTGTTTTTCCAAATTCCCAAATCCCAACTTCAAAATCCCAAAATTTTTAACTCATATGTTTGTTGTCTTTATTCCGTTGTCTATAGACTATGGACTGTCGTTTCTTTTTTTAATCTATAGACTATCGACTGTGGACTATGGACTATTTTACCCATGTGCCAGTACTAAACAAAATATCCCTTGTGGGTGGCATTGATTAAGCATACGCGCACATTCATTTAAAGTGGATGTTGTAGTACAAACATCATCTATTAAAAGCAGCTGACGGCCTTTAAATAGCTGTGGATTTCTAACTTTAAAAGCATTTTTAACATTTTCCTTTCTTTGTTTTCTGTTTAAATTAAATTGAGGAGAAGTCTTTTTTATTCTAATCAGATTATCGACAATTTGCGGCTTAGAAAAATGTTTGCCAATTTTTTTAGTCAACAAATCAACCTGATTAAATCCTCTTCTTTTTTTCTGGGATTTAAACAAAGGAACAGGAACTAAACAATCAATTTTTTCTAGATCCACTTTTTCATTTATATAAGCAATTAATAGCTTTCCTAATGGTTGTTGTAAAATTCTTTTCCCTTTATATTTAAAAGAATGGATGCATTCCCTCATAATTCCTTCATACAAGGAACAAACATATATCCTTTCAAAATAGTATTTTATATTACGGCATTGACTACACAAAAACCCGGCTTCTTCATTTTTACCGCACTTATGACAATACGGTTCTTTTCTATATTTAATTTTGTCCAAACACTCCTGACAAAGCCCTTCCTCATTAATTAAATCCTTCCCGCATCCCACACAACTTACAGGGAAAAAAAGACTTAAACAATAATTCGATATTCCCTTTAATTTCCCCCTCATCTCTTCTCACTTATTCCTGAAGCGGCAAACCATCCGTCTATAGTCCTTTTAACTATATCTTTAGCTAACGATTTTACAACTATATTTTGAGCTTCGCTTTCCGTAAGAGAACTACCTCCTCCCCGGGCAACAACAAAATACTCTGTCTCCGCAGTCATTCTTTTTTCCACCCAAAGCATTTTATTTGTAGCCGCATCTTTAAGTCCTATATTTACCCAAACCCATAATTTATATTCCTGAGCAATATAATTCTCATCAAAAGAAAGAGGTTGTAAAATATATTTGCTGATTTCCCCTAATAACACTGCGTCCGCCAAATCAGGGTTAACTACTCCTACTCTTCTATCCTGTAAAAATTCTTTAACTACTTCATCAGTCAACTTTCTACTTATTAACAAATGTCCTGTTTTATCTACAAATTGCCGGACACTAATCTTTCTAATGTTTTCCGGCAAAACAGAAGGAGCCGGCACATAACCACATCCAAAAACAAAGATAACTAACACAACTGAAAAATATAAATAATATCTTTTCATAATTCTCTTACCTCCTCTTTTTTTCTAAAATTAGAGTTCTGCAAAACAAGAAAAATGTCATTGTCCGACCCCCTGATCAAGTCAGAAGGCAGGCCTGATCTGACAATCCAAACACATTGATTTTACTGGATTCCCCTGTCAAGCAGGGGAATGACCTGCCTTAAAGATTGGCAGACCCACCTTGCGAACTGGTGGACAAGCAAGCAAAATGTATTTTAGTCTATTTTGCATAAGTCTATTCTAAAAAATAATCGACAAATCGGCTGACAGACTTATACTCCAATAATCATCTTCTTTTTGCTTTCTGTTTTTAAAAGAACTTCCTCCCACACCCAGGGTAATTTTTAAATTCTCACTGGTGTCATAGGTACAATCAACATCTACGGAATAAGTATCCGTATTATCCCTTTTATCTTCTATACCGCTTTTTCTTTCGTATTTAATGAGAGAATCTACCACTAAGCGATTTCTCAAATGTAATCCAATCAAAGGAATTATAAAATCCTTTGCAGTAACATCCACATAAATTTTCAAACTGGGAGACCGGGTAATTATCCCTTTGGTTTTTGTTCCTACTTCGTTTGTTTCTTCTTCGTCCGTATATTCATAGCGCGGACTAAGACGCCACTTATCTAAAAGGACACTTACCTGTACACCTGTTTTCCGACTAAATCCGTCCTTGGTTGTTTCATCAACATTCTTAAGAATATTTATAGTTTTATTACGCCTATCATCATAATCAAGAACCACATCATATCTGGTAAAAAGATCAAATCGTAAATCCCCACCATATGTTTTACTAATATCTCTGGAAACATCCTTTGTTTCTATTGTTTTATGAGAATAATTAATAGCAAGTCGGGAATCACAAATAATTTTACTATCCAGACTAAAAAACTTTTCTATATCCCCGATATTCATAGTTAAATCCGGCCAAATCTTAGTAAAGATTCTCAACCCACTATTGGTAATTTCCTTATAATCGTCAATTTCGGTATAATTGGTCGTGGTCTCCATAGTCTTTAAAGGACTAAAAGCATTATTCAAATCCAGTGAACTAAACGGCCTCCAACGATTGTTAGTTTTACGGGTACATCGATTAGAAAAACTTTTGGTTGTTGCACCGGGAAAACTTAATTTATCCTTTTCTCGCAACAGCCATAATCCTTCCCATCTACTCCACCTGTTTCTTGCTTCTTTTTTACCTTCTTCATCTAATCCCTGTTCTTCCACATCATAGGAGTCGCCTGTTTCTACCTTATAACTAGTATCCGTAGTTAAAGAATGAAGAGGGGTTACCCCCGGAAAAAGATTTTTAAACGTTAAAGAATAATTTAACTGTCCATCACTATTACGGCTTATTGTTTCTATTTCGCCTGTACGGAAATCATACGACCCCGAAGAGTTTATTTTATAATTAAACGATGGAGCCAACCAGGTAAAAACTTTTAGATTAGAATCAAAACTGACTGTTTGAGCACGGTATTTATCCTTAAAATATTTATTCTTAAAATCTGTATTAGCAGGCCCATCATTCTCCTCTTCTTTGGCTTTGATTACTTCCAAATAATAATAAGGATTAAAAGAAAAACCTTTCCAAAACTTAAAAGGTAACCTTGCGGAAAAATTTTCAGTCAGATCCCGATAATTATTAGGAGCAATCACAGTAAAGGTTGTTTCTTCAACTACATAATTTTGACGTCTATAGGAAACATCTATTGCTGTCGGCAATAAATTTACTCCCCATTCTTCAGGCGTATAAGAGGAATATTTCAAAGGAATATTATAATCTAACGAACCCTTTCGAGTGAAAGTATCCTTTCTTTCCCAAAGAAGTTTGGAGTTGGAGTGGTCTTCAGCATAATTAATTTTTAAAGTAGGCCAGCGCGGCACCAATAATTCCGCACCACCTTCTCCGGAGAAACTTTCAACCTTCCCTTCATCAAAGCTACTATAAGGTGTATCATAGGCTGAAGGGGTCACTGTTTCCTGGTGACTACCGCTAAAAGAAAGAGGTAAAAACTTAAAACGGGTAAACTCAAGTCCGGCAGATTCCGATTTAATTTCCTGCCCGGAAGTAAGGCTTCGAGTACTAATTAAATCCTGTTGAGAACTACCGGTTGTAATCGTTTCAAAATCAGCATCTATGTTTTTATGGTTAGCATGAGCATTAAACCATCCCGGTAATTTAAAATCCACAGCTGATTTCCATGCTATACCTTCTTTTTTTTCTATTCCGTCTACAAATATATCATTCACCCAGATCTCCCCATCGGTAATCTTACCTCCCGTGTTATTCCTTACTCCTATTTTTATCTGCATAATATTGTTCAAGTAAGGACTACCCTGATATCCGGTAAATCCGTCGGGAATCTCATTTTTGTCTTCATCTTTATTTAAATGAATAGTACAAACCTTCCAGCCTGTCCAATTTATTGTTTCGGCATATTCATAATAATTAGTATCATTTGCCCCAAGCTGAATATAAAAAGTCGCATTTTTTGCTTTACTGCCATACAGAAAAAATTTTATTTTTTTATATTTTGAATAATCCTGTGCCCGGCTAAAAGTTGTTTTTGTATAAGCGGCTGTACTCGCATTTAAAGTATAACTCAAAGAAAGTGCCTGCTCCTTTCTTTTTTCGGTTACCGAAGAACGATAAAGATTTTCATATTCACTATTATTGGTTATATCTTCGTATTCTGCATCATCTTCATTATTTACGGCTTTTACGGTTAAATATTCCCCATCTATTGACTCAAAAGAACCTCCTTCCTTTACACCTTTATCCCATTTTGTTCCCACTATCCCAATAGAACTAATTTTCATTGTTCCACTTTTTACTCCTGCATCTTTATTCCTTACAGTTAATCTTATGTGTTTAATTGCTGCCCATTGATTCTCATCTACAATGTCAAGAGGGATTTTTATCAGATTCCATCCTGTCCAGTCAATAATTTGACTATAGAAATTACCGGAACTATTCTTATCATCTAACACATTATCCCCATCTAAATCCTGGGTATCTATATTCCCATTATTCTCCCCAATAAAAGTAACGCTTCCGTCCGGATGAACAAATGGCCATCCGATGTCCTCTCCTTCACCTAAAATACCGTCGCCATTAATGTCTTCTGTCTTGGGCGCCCCCCCTATAACCCCGGATCCGTCAGAATTTTCATTAATCCCGCCCAAATGAATTTCCAATTCTTCCCCTTCACTTGTTCCATAAATACACATTTCCAAAAACATTTTTTTAGAATAATCTACCCCAACTTGAGAAATCGGGTAGACAATAGAAGCTTCTTCATCAAAACTTTTCAGGTTATAGTTAAGATTGATAACCTCAACCTCTTCAGACTCTCCCACTTCCTCCAGCCAATTAGGATTGGTTTTTTCTACTATTTCCCTACGCTTGACATCTTCATTCTCCCAGTTAAGTGCCCCCTTTAAAGTAACTGCTTCCTCAACAGGATTACTGCTTAACTGCCAAAAATCCTTCTCCAGAGGAACACTGCTCATCAATTTTGCCCCTTCCATATTATCAATCATTGCCTTACCGAATAAATTAGGATTAAATTGACTCTGAGCAATTTCACCGGATATAGTCGTCTTTAACGGAAATTTTTCATGCTCAATCTTAACCCTGCTGTCAACATCTACTACTAAAACACTTTGAGGGGTAGAATAAACACTGGGAACAGTAGAAGATTTATCGGTTCCGCTCCAGATAACAGTAGACCCGATAAAAAAAGGATCGGTATTTTCCCCATACTGCAATCTGCTTCCCACTAAAGTTTGCTGCGATTGGCCTCCAAAAGGAGCATATTCATAAGTAATCTCAATATTAGTATCCTCATCTATTTCTTCTTCATTAAAAAAAGTTATAAACCCTGACTCATAATCAATCATATAATCTCTGTCTTTTTGAAGCAATTGATTATTCATTATTATTCTCTCACTGTTTAAAACAATATCGGGGCGTAAAATATAAGTCTTTACCCTATATTTGTATTCTACGTAAATAATATTCTGGTGATCCCGGCTGGATTCATTTTTATTATAAACAGATTCAGAAAAAGGTTTTTCTTCGTTAAATTTTAAAATTCCCAAATCATAATCTATTTCATGTTGATAATCAGTTAAGTTTTGTTCTTCACGAGCTAAATTGAGAATTTTTAAAACAAAATCTCCCTCATATTTTTTTATAATCTTAGTGCTTCCTAAATTATAATAATTTTTAAGGTCGTAATCCAAAGAATCCTCTTCGTCTTTTATTATTAAGTACTGATCATTATTTACACTGCTTACTTTCACTCCGTTTATATCTTCATAGTCGATTATAATTATATAATTCGAAGCAACGTTTCTTCTAAAAGTAATGATTCCCTTGTCGTGATCAATCGTATAATCCTGTCCCCGAAATTGTTTATCAAAAAATCCATTATAAGTTGTAGTGCTATTCCATACTTTTGCCGTTATTTCTTTGTTTATTGTTTCCGATTGAGGGGTAGTACCATCTTTAAAATCAATCCATATTTCCTCACTTTCCCTTTTTACCTGAGAATGCTCTAATTTATAATATTTTCTTGTTGTATAACTTATATCTTTAATTTCTTTCTTCTCAGAAGTGGTACCGCCCTTAAATTTTTTTACTTCTGTTAATCCTTTTGTTCGTGAACCAATTGCCATTAACCCCAGGTGTTTATATTTAGCATCTAATTTAACTCCAAAAACATTTTTATTATAAGAAACAAACTCCGTAGAAGGCAAAGAAAGCATTATATCACCAAAAGCTGCCTGCTGAACAATTTCACCCGGATCACCTTTATAAACTACCGATATATCCCGTTTGTCTTCTTTCGTATCATCATAATCAACATTAACCGTAACCTTTCTACCAACTTTTCCTTTTATGCGAACCTGTAATTCCTGCTCCATTTCCACATTAGCACCTTCAGACTTGGAAATATTGGTAGTATCTTCTTTTTTATTAGGATACTTTGTCCATTCTGCTTTTACCTTAATTTTTTTTCTTCCTGAAATGCTCAACTGAGATTCATAAGGAAAGGCTATGTCTATTAGACCTTCATCTTTTTTAGGTTCTTCGGTTGAAAGATAATGTTCTTCCTCTAATTCATCTTTTTCTTCTTTAAAAAAAACTCCTTCTTCCTTTTTTTCCCTCATCTTATTCCATTTTTCCTTATTAAAATCCAAAAAATCCCTTCCTTCCAAAAAATTATTAAAACCGACGGTTTCATCTAAAAATTCCTCTTCCGGAAAAAAAAGAGTTTCACCTTCGGGGATTAAAGAAAGATTATTTTCTGCGGCAAAAAAAAAATTATTATTAACAAAACCCATAAAAACCAAACAAAAAAATAAAATCTTTATTTTTTTCAATTTTCCCTCTTTTTCCAAAACATTCACCTGTTTTTGTAATATCTTTTTGCATTGATTATATCTTTTTTTATTTTTCAATGCAAACAATTTGTTCGATTGAATAGTGTCAATATCCTAAAAAAAAAACTCAAAACACCCATCAATGAAAGTAATTTAAACAAATCTAACAGTATTTTAAACCCTAAATCCGATATTGAAAAAAGGAAATAGACGAGAAAGAGCAAAAAAGATTTCACCAAATAGGTGAAAAAGGTATAAAAAAGCCTCGCTATTTGGTATAATAATAGTTGTAACAAAAAATTGTTATACCGACAAACA
>JAUVLC010000173.1 GCA_030595925.1 Clostridia bacterium
AAATGATACTTCGTATCGTATACTGCATGGCTTGTTCGTTTTATTCCCATGCTTATAGTATACTATTTTTGATTGCCTTCGGCAATTCAACTTTTCATCTCCGTTCAAGAACGGAGTATTCAAGTTGAGGTTTTTATAAAACGGGAAAATAAATTGCATAATTTTTCTTAGAAATATTTTTATTTGCTTAAAAAATCTGAAAAAGTATTACAACGCAAATAATTTGATTAATATTCCTGTGGCTTCTAAATTTTATTTAAAAACCTCATAAGCCTCTTTTACAACACGAGGAGGCACTGTTATTCCTATTCGTTTAGCAGCTCTAATATTTATAGATAAAAGAATCTTCTTTGGCACAGTGATGGGTAAATTAGAGGGTTTTTCTCCTTTTAATATTTCTACGGATAATTCTCCTGCCTGTCTACCAATATCTTCATAATCACAACTTAACCCTAACAATGCTCCTTTTTTTACAACATAAGCAGCATATCCCAAAACCGGAATTCTATTTTTTAAACTACGAGATAATATATAAGATAAGGATTGTTCACTAACTACGGTAGTATCGGGTAACAACCATAAAATATCAATCTTAGGAAATCTTTGGGGACGTTGTCAAGATGTCAAGATATACCCTCTCTTTACACCCTGTTCCACCAGATATTTACCCGACTAATACACTTCTTGTTTCTTCTGCCACACTTTAAAACTATAAACTATCTCCTGGCAAGAGAATATGAGAATGAGATGAGAATGAGGGACGGTCTTAAGATAATAAATTAATATTTTATTTGCAATAAAAACGAAACTGCCCTTCCTTCTCTTTTTTTGCCTTTTGTCCGTTATCTTATTATCTTAAGACCATCCAGTATATAGTCCCACCTCGATCGCGGAATACTGCTTATAAATTTTTCAAATATTCTTTAATTCTCTCGCAATTTTCGTTTTCTTTGATACCTTTAAAATATATCTCTATAAAATCAGTTTTTAAACTATTGCAGTGAAAGGCATAAATAATCCTCAAAGAAGAACCCTTTAAATACCGACAAAATAAGCGTGCTTTTACAACAGCACACTGGTCTTTTTTTGTTATCACATTAAAATGCTTGCTATTCCCCAATGGCTCAACCGTGAGCACTCGCTTAAATTCTGCCAAGTCCTTTGGTAATGATTTATATTTCTTCGCAAGACGCTTAAATTCCTTGGAGAATTCAGGTAATTCATTAAAGTTCATCGTCATAATTTCTTACAGAATAATGCTCATCGCGATAAAACACGCTTTCGTAAGAAAGCAGCTGACCTTTCTCGGCTGCTTTCCAAGGAATATCGTCATGCGAATAATTTTCTATTTCTTTGGCATTTTTATCGGCAAGTCTCGCTAATACTTCATCAATATGCTCTATCTCACGAGCGGAAAATTTATCTAAAGCAGGTCGTTTGAGAGGTAAATACTTCTTTTGTCCATACTTAAAATACTGGCTCTTTATTGCTTCGATTTCCCCGTTTTTCTGCATATCCACAATAATATCCTTCAATTCTACGGAAGTAGGACCATGATGATTTTTAATGTAGGTTGCACCCATCAAGTTTTCTTCAAATTTTTCGTAGTAGTCAAAATCAATGAAATACAGAAGTTTATGAAGCACGGTTTCACCGACATTCGGCTTGCTGCCAACCTTTCCCAGTACATACAAAAGAACTTGTTTGAATTTTTCCAAATTTTTGCTGGTAACGCGGATTTGAAGACCTTGCCTACCGGCAGACAAGTCACCGGATGATTTTTCCCTTGGTTTTTTCTCAAATATCACCTTATATTCCGGGGCATTGCCAGCAAGAAAATCATTAAACGAAATGCCAAAAATATCCGCAAGTTTCCTCGCTTCGGAAATAGTAAGCTCTCTCCCGCCTTGCTCTATTTGAACATAGGTCGGCCGGGAAATGCCCAATTCCGACGCTAAATATTCCTGCGTCAGATTGTGTTTTTTTCTCAATTGTCGAATGAATTTTGAAAGCATAGTTATAACAGGATGGGCAACTTTACCTTTTGGTACTATGCCGGCAGAGTACCCTTTTTGTTTTAAGACTCTTTGGAATTTTGCTTGTGAACGTTCTTTTTTAACCATAGTTTCAATACCTCTAATTCCCCATAATTTATTTTGGGGTTACTCTTTGAATTCCCCTTTGATACCCCTGAATTTATTCTTGGGCAATTCATTGTGCCCTATTTTAAGTTTAGCAAATGTAAAATTATTTGTCAAGAGTAATGTAAAGAATTATTTACAGATACAATCCCCTCTTATTTATTTTTTACTCTATTTACTCAACTCAAATTTTTATTTCGCTACACGGCTTTTTGCTTTCCGTTCATTTTCAGTTAAGTATCTTTTCCTTAAGCGAATATTTTTTGGGGTTATCTCAACCAGTTCATCCTCTTCAATAAATTCTAAAGCGAACTGCAAAGTCATTTCTCTTGGGGGAATAAGCTTTATAGCATCATCAGCCCCTGCTGCCCGTATATTTGTAAGCTTTTTTTCTCGAATTGCATTAACAACAATATCCCTGCCTTTATTATTCACGCCGATAATTATACCTTCATAAACGTCGTCGCCCGGCCTAATAAAAATCTCTCCTCTCTCCTGAAGTCCAAACAAAGCATAAGAAACGGCTTTACCACTATTCATCGATATCTGCACACCTGCCTGGCGATGAGTAATTTCACCTTTATATTTCTGATACTGATAAAAGTTCTGATACATAATTCCCGTACCGCGTGTCATTATCAAAAACTCACTCCTGAATCCAATCAATCCTCTTGTCGGAATTAAAAAAGTCATACGGACTGTACCAATGGAAGAAACCTGCATATCCTTCATCGTCGCCTTTCTTGCACCAAGGGTTTCAATTACAGCGCCCTGATATCCCTTATCAACTTCAACCAACACTTCTTCAATGGGTTCAAGAATCTCACCATCCATTTTCATTAATATTACCTGCGGTGAAGAAACCTCAAGTTCATACCCTTCTCTCCGCATTGTTTCAATAAGTATGGAAAGATGAAGCTCTCCTCTTCCGGAAACCTTGATTTTTTCAGTGTCGGCAAATTCTTCTATCTTAATTCCTACATTTGTCAGCGCTTCATGCTCAAGCCTTTCCCTAATATGCCGCGAAGTTAAAAATCTTCCGCCGTCTTTCCCTGCTAATGGGCTGGTATTACATGAAAAAACCATTGATATCGTAGGTTCATCAATTTTTATTTTAGGCAATGCTTTAGGACTCTCTATT
>JAUVLC010000069.1 GCA_030595925.1 Clostridia bacterium
TATTGGCTAACAGATGAATCCATCCTCCGTGAAAAAACATACTTAAGAGTAAATTTCCTGCGTTTTTTAATGGGTGAAGCATAAAATCAATGGGAATTAAAGACCAGCGGGCAAGAAACGCATCCAGTTTTCCCGAAGAAGCTAAAGAAAGCTCATAGCTGAAAACACCTAAATTAATTAAAATTAAGACAATGTTTACAAAAGGAAATGTTTTAGAAGGTATATTATCTTTAAAAGGAATCATTTTTTAGGTAATAGAACTAATTAATAAATTTGTTAATAACGATTTTAATGATACTACTTTTTATGCTTTTTTGTAAAGATTTTTTTTTGTTTTATTATATCTCTGAATAATAGTTTAAAAAAATTATCAGATTTTGTTTTAGGGCAGTAAAAACAGGTTAAAAAAGTAGTGGAATAATTTTTGGCTTTTTAGTATAATACTTTATTATTAATTTAAATGTTATTTTATATTCTGATGAGTGGTTTTAGGGATAATTTTTTTAATTATAAAAAAGTCGAAATTTTAAAGAGGAGGAAACTGAAAGTGTCTAAAGGTATGATTAAGTTTCTTGCACATGTTTTTGTTTCATTCATTGTTTCTATTTTAGTGTGTCTTAGTTTTTATTTTTATTTAACCCCTATACTTGATAGAATGAAAAATGTAGAAGTTCCTAACTTGATAGGAGCTTCTTTGGAACAGTCTCGATTGATGTTAGAAAGCAAGAAATTATTGCTTACACTGGAAGGAGAAAAAGAAAGTAATCTTGTTCCGGAAGGGAAGATTGTTGAGCAGATTCCTTTAGGAGGGGCAATAGTTTCCGGGGGTTTTAAGGTAAAAGTATTTGTTAGTAAAAGAAAAACCAAACTTCCCGATTTTTCAGGGGTTTTAGTAGAGGATGTTAAAGTGAAATTGAAAGAATTGGGATTAGAATTAGGTAAGGAAGAGAATGTTTATTCGGAAACTATTTCATCGGGAAAAGTTGTTTCTACTCTCCCTGCTTACAATTCAGAGGTAAAAAAAGGAGAAGAAATCAATCTTTTAATTAGTAGTGGTAGTGGAAAGGTTAGGGTTCCTAATCTTTTAGGGAAAAAACTTACCAGTGTACAGGTTCTTTTAAAAAGAGCGGGTTTAAAAATGGGAGAAATAAAACATGCATGCGATGAGGAAAGAGTTTTTGATATTGTTCTTAGGCAGAATCCTAGATCAGGGAGAGAAGTTAATAGGAGGAGTTCTGTAAATATTACTATAAATTCCGAAGAGGCGGAATAGTAGTATGGAAAAATACGGCTTAACTACAAAAAATGTCAATTATTTTAAGGTAGTTTGTTTTAGATAAAAAGCAAGATTTTAAAACAAAATTGGGGAGGAGTGTTAATTTATGGAAAAAATAAAGATAGGAATAATCGGTGGCAGTGGGGTCGATCAGATTCCGGGAATTAAAAATGTTACTAAAACAGAAGTAAAAACACCCTTTGGGGCACCTTCTGATTATTTGACTATCGGAGAAGTAGAAAATATTCCTGTTGCGTTTCTTCCCCGTCATGGTGAAGGGCATAGAATTTCACCGACACAAATTAATGTCAGGGCAAATATTTATGCATTAAAAAGTTTGGGAGTGGAACAACTCATTTCTGTTTCTGCGGTAGGAAGTTTGAAAGAAGAAATAAAACCCCGGGATTTTCTTATTCCGGATCAGTTGTTTGATCGTACGCGCAATCGGGTTTCTACTTTTTTTAACGAAGGAATAGTCGTTCATACACCTTTTGCTAATCCCTATTGTACGGAATTGTCAGAAGTTATTTATAACGTTGCCAGGGAAAGAGGACTTTCTGTAAAACTCGGGGGTATTTATGTTTGTATTGAAGGTCCGCAATTTTCTACACGTGCTGAATCAAAAGTATACCGCCAACTGGGTTTTTCCATTATCGGTATGACTAATATTCCCGAAGCAAAATTAGCCAGAGAAGCGGAGATATGTTATTCTACCATTGCTCTGGTTACTGATTATGATGTCTGGAAAGAAGGGGAAGAAGTAAATGTAGAGCGAGTTTTAGAAAACGTTAAAGCAAATGTGGAAAATGTAAAAGGGTTGATTAAGGCAGTAATCCCCCTTCTTCAAAGGGAACGGAAATGTGAATGTTCTACAGCCCTGTGCGGAGGGATTCAAACGGCAAAAGATTCTATTGATAAGGAAACGTCTGAAAAACTAAAGTTATTGATAGGGAAATATCTTTCCTGAGTTTAAAAGGGGAAAACTATGATTCGGTTTGAACATGTTTGTAAGTATTATCCTGCACAGACCAGTGATTTGGAAAAAAATATTAGTGCTTTAGTAGATATTAATGTTAAAATAAAAAGAGGTGATTTTTTTGTTTTATTTGGGCCTAACGGAGCAGGAAAAACTACTTTTTTAAAACTTATTACCTGTCAGGAAAGGCCTTCGGCTGGGAAAATATTTTGGGGAGAACAGGATTTGAGTAAAATAAAGAAAAAGTATATTCCTTTTTTACGCCGGAAAATAGGAATTATTTTCCAGGATTTTAAATTGTTATATAAAAAAACTATTTTTGAAAATATCGCTTTTGTTCTTTCTGCTATTGATTTACCGAAAGAAGTAGTTTTTGATAAAGTTTGCAAAGTACTTAATAAGGTGGATTTAATCAGGAAAAAAAATTTATATCCTTATCAGTTATCCCATGGAGAAAGGCAGAAATTATGTATTGCCCGGGCATTGGTGAACAATCCCGAAATTATTTTGGCTGATGAGCCGATGGCTAATTTAGATATGCAGACACAAGAAGAACTTATTCAAATTTTAAGGAAAACCAACGAAGAAGGTGTTACTGTTATCATGGCTACTAATAACAAAAGAACGGATTTCAGCAATATTTCTTATCATTCATTGAAATTAATAGGAGGGAAAAGTAAAGAATAATGATTAGGTATGCATTAAGGGAAGCAAAAAATAATTTTATACGGGAAAAATTAGCTAATTTAAGTGCTATTTGGTCGTTGAGTATTTCTATTTTAATTATGGGGGTTTTTTTTCTGATAGGGGTCAATTTAAATAAAGTAATAAACGATTTAAAAGAAAAAGTAGAAATTGTAGTGTTTCTTGCTGATGATTTAAGCATTGAAGAAATTGGCTCTATACGAAAAAAAATATTTAATATGGGGAATATTGAAGATATAATTTATACATCTAAAGAAGAGGCATTAAGTGATTTAAGTAAAGATGCGGAAATTGCTCATTATATAAAAATGATGGGAGAAAATCCTTTGCCTGCTTCTTTTAATATAAAGCTGATTGATAAAAAAATGGAGCAGCTAAATAATATAGCAAAGCGAATCAAGTTTTTCGACGGCATAAAAGAAGTAAGATATGGTCAGGAGGAAGTAAAAAATCTAAACAAGATTATCTTTTTTATAAAATCAATTGGAATAGGTCTGGGAATTATGTTGGGGGTGATTAGCTTGTCGATGATTATTTATACTATTCGTTTAATTGTTTCTCTGCGGCAGGATGAAATTAGAATAATGCAGTTGGTAGGGGCAACAGCAGGGTTTATCCGGATGCCTTTTTTATTAGAAGGATTAATTGCCGGCTTATTGGGGGCTATTTTTGGTTTAGGTTTTCTATTTGGTATTTATTATTTGTTGATTTTAAGATTTGAGGGTATTTTGTTTTTGCCCTGGCCGATAATGGCAGGGTTGGGAGGCGGGGGGATTTTGGTAGGGTTTATTGGTAGTTTTATTTCGATACAAAAATATATTGAGGTGTAGATTGTTGTCTAAGTATACAGAATATCATATTTATTTTTTTAAAAGGTGTTTTTAATTGAGAATAAAATATTTTTTAAGAATAAAAGGATATATGAGAATATTTGTTGTGTGTAGCTTGTTTTTTATTTTATTTTTTTCTCCGGAGGTCAATAGTGAGATAAATTATGATAAAAAATTGAATAAAGTTAGAGGACAAATAAAAGACAATAGAGAAGACCTTGACGAGATTCAAAACCAAATTCAAAAAAGGAAAAAAGATAAAAATAAAGTTGAAAAAGAGGAACAGAATATAACAGGAGAAATAAAATCATTAAATAAAGACTTATCTGGTGTTGGTAAAGAATTGATTCAGTTAAAAGAACATCTTCTAATGACTAAAGATAAAATAAGAACGATTAATGAAGAATTGAAAAGCGTACAAAAGGAAAAGAAAGAGCATTTAAAGATTTTAAAGAAAGAATTGTATTTTATTTATGTTGAGAAATTGTGGGATGTTTCTGAATACGATTTTTGGGCAAAAGGACTGGTTTTGTCAAAACCTATTGCTGAACTTATAAAAAAATACGAATTTTTAAAATCAGTAACCAGAAAAAGACTAAATACTTTTGAAGAAGCGAAAAAGAATGAACAATTGATTGTAGAATTAAAAGGAGAGTTAATAAGTGAGAAAAAAAAATCGGAAATAATTAGGCAGAAAACTAAACAGAAAGAAACTATTTTTTTAACTAACAAAAAAAAGAAAACTATTCTAAGAAAGAAACTGCACAGTAAAAAAATAATTTATGAGAAGGAAATTAAAAAATTAAAAGAAAGTGCCCGGGCGTTGCAAAATCTGGTTAATGTTTTGAATAAACAAACAAAAGTTTTGGAAGGGGAGAAGGAAAAAGGCTTGCTTATGGCTCAAAGAAAGGGTTTTTTGGCCTGGCCAAGAGCAGGAAGGGTTGTATCTTTATTTGGAAAGCGTAAACATCCCCGGTTAGACTCTTATGTAATAAATAACGGTATTAAAATTAAATCTGAAACATCAACAGAGGTGAAGAGTGTAGCTCCGGGAAAAATAATGTTTGCGGATGTTTTTCAGATGTATGGTAAAATGATTATTATTGACCATAGCGGGGGTTTTTATACGGTTTATGGATATTTGTCCAGACTTAACGTTGTGATCGGAAAAGAAGTAAAAGGTGGAGAGATAATAGGAAAAGTAAAGACGGGGCGTTCTCTTTATTTTGAAGTAAGGGAAAACGGCAAACCGCAAAACCCTTTAAATTGGCTTAGGGAAAAAAGTTAAGGTAATAAAATAAGATGATTAGGGATAAATTCAAAAATTTATTAAAAAAGGAAGAGGAGGGGGAGAGATGTTTAAGAAAATGAATAAAATTAGAAAGGTTTTTTTTGGTTTGGGAATAGGAGTAATACTGTTTTTTATTATTTTTTCAGGTGTAGGAAAGATTGTTTTTTCCCCTTCTGCAGAGGCAGTAGATAACCAATTTTATAATCACATAAGATTGTTTTCGGAGGTTTTGTCTTTAATTCAGGAGAAATATGTGGAAAAAGTGGATATTAAAGATTTAATTTATGGTGCGGCCAGTGGGATGGTAAAAACTTTAGATTGTTTTTCTCAATTTATGGATCCGGATGAGTATAGAGAAATGAAAGTGGAAACTAAAGGTGAATTTGGCGGGTTGGGGATACGTATTGCCATAAAAGATAATTATCTTACGATAATTACCCCTTTACCCGGAACCCCTGCTTATCGCAAGGGAATTCTTCCCGGTGATAAAATAATAAAAGTAGGAGATGAGAATATTAAGGATATTACCCTTATGGAAGCGGTAAAAAAATTAAGAGGCCCTAAAGGAACAAAAGTAACTATTACCATTTTTCGGGAAGGAGAAAAAGAACCGCTCGAATTTACTATCATCAGGGATATTATTAAGATTGAAAGTGTTCGCTGGAAAATGATGGAAGATTCTATTGGGTATATTCATTTATTGGATTTTACTGAAAATGCTTTGGAAGGATTTGATAAAGCTTTATCCTCTTTAGGAAAAAAAGGAATGAAAAGTTTTATTTTGGATTTACGTAATAATCCGGGAGGACTCTTGACTGTGTCGGTAGACGTGGTAAAGAGATTTATTGCGGAAGAAAAATTGATTGTTTATACGGAGGGGAGAGAGAGCAGTCAGGAAATGAAGTTTTTTGCCGACAATAAAAAAAGGTATGCTTTTGTTCCCATGGTAGTTTTAGTAAATAAAGGTTCAGCTTCTGCTTCGGAAATTGTTGCCGGAGCAATTCAGGATTGGAAGAGAGGCGTTATTTTAGGAGCACAAACTTTTGGGAAGGGGTCGGTACAGACGGTTATTCCTCTTTCGGATGGTTCTGCCTTGAGATTAACAACTGCCAAGTATTATACACCTAAAGGTAGATGTATTCATGATGTGGGTATTACTCCTGATATTGTTGTGCCTATTTCCAGAGAATTGGAGATAAAGTTAATGACCCGGGAAGAAGAGGAGCTGATTGAAAAACTAAATAAAAAAGAAAAAGGAAAAGAAAAAGGAAAAGAAAAAGAAAAAGAAAAAGAAAAAGAAAAAGAAGAGAAGATAGAAGACATTCAATTAAATAGAGCTATAGATATTTTAAAAGCGAGAGAATTTTTTTTAGTTCCGTCTTCAATGGAGAAAACAAAAAAGAATGAAAAAAAGAAGTAGGTCAATAAATAAATATATATTTATTATCCTGATACTTATAGGCGGGTGGTATTGGTATCGATTAATGAAGCAGAAGATTCCTGCGGATTTTGTGGATTATACCCGATTTTCTCAAAAATTGGATGAACAGATAAATGAAGAGTTACTTTCTTTAGGGATTAGTAATGAAAATTTGTTAAAAAAATATCAGCAGCAGAAAAAAATTGAAAATGTTTGTTGGTTGGAAATAACAAAAGAAATAAATGTTCCTAATGACTGTTCATTGTCAATTTGTAAAGAACGGATTGTTGCTGTAATAGAGGATATCGGAGGGGATATCTATGATGCAGCTTTGGAGGAATCCGGGAATAAATTAAAAATAACCTGTGGTCAAAATTCTAAGATTTTTCAAAATTTAATTTTATGGAAAGAAAAGACAAAGAAACCGGAATATAGAATTGCTCTGGTTCTTGATGATCTCGGATATAATAACGATTTGCCTGATAAATTTTTGAAGCTCGGTATTCCAATGACTTTTAGTATCCTACCCTGCGAAAAATATTCTACTAGTTTATCAAAAAGAATAGCAAAAGCAGGACAGGAGGTTTTTCTACATCTTCCCTTAGAGCCGAAAGCTTATCCCAAAATAAATCCGGGACCATGGGCTATTTTTGCTTCGATGGATGATTCCGAAATAAAAAAAATATTTTTATCCAATTTAAAAAGTGTTCCTGATGCTTGTGGTGTAAACAATCATATGGGATCAAGATTTATGGAAAACGAAGAAAAATTAAAAGTACTGCTTACCTGTGTAAAAGAAAAGAAGGGTTTGGTTTTTCTTGATTCTAATACAACTAACTCTGTAGCAGATAAAATTAGCAAGGATTTAGGTTTAAAGTTTGTAAAGAACAAGGTTTTTTTAGATAACAAAGACGATATAAATTACATAAGAAAGCAATTAAAGGTACTTTATCGAAAAGTTTTGAAAGAAGGCACTGTTGTTGCTATAGGACATGTTCAAAGAAAAAATACAGCCCTTGCTTTGGCGGAATTTATTCCTACCTTAAAAGGGAAAAACATCAAATTTATATTTGTTTCGGAATTGGCTGAATAGTTAAAAAAATTAAATTATAGAGATAGATTATGCTTATATTAGGAATTGATACATCTTGTGATGATACATCGGTGGCAGTAGTCAGGAATGGAACGGAAGTTCTTTCTAACATTGTTTCTTCTCAGAATGTTATTCACGAAAAATATGGCGGAATAGTTCCTGAACTTGCTTGTCGTAAACATTTGGAGATTATAAATTTTGTTACAGAGAAAGCTTTAAAAGATGCAAAAGTAAAATTTGGAGATCTGGATAGTATTGCAGTAACTCGCGGTCCGGGATTGGTTGGTGCTTTATTAATTGGTATGATGACTGCTAAATCTCTTGCCTATGTATATAACCTGCCGTTGCTCGGAATTAATCATTTAGAGGCTCACATATATGCTAATTTTTTAGAATTTTCTTCGCTAAGGCCTCCTTTTGTTTCCTTAGTTATTTCCGGAGGACATACGGATTTAATTTATTTTCATGATTTTGAACAATACAAAATATTAGGAAGGACACGGGATGATGCTGTAGGGGAGGCTTTTGATAAGGTAGCTAAATTTTTGAATCTGGGTTATCCGGGTGGTCCCGTGATTGATCGCTTGTCTCCCAAAGGAGATGCCGGAAAAATAAGATTTCCCCGCCCTTTTTTGGGCAAAAGTTTTGATTTTAGTTTTAGCGGACTTAAGACAGCTGTTGTAAATTATGTTTCTTCCCAAAAAGGAAATTATTCTGTTGCGGATATAGCAGCATGTTTTCAGCAATCGGTAATAGAGGTTTTAGCTAAAAAAGCAATAAATGCGGCTAAAGAGATGAAAGTAGGGAAAATCGTTTTGGGTGGAGGGGTGTCGGCTAATTCTGCTTTGAGAAAATATTTAAAAGCGGAAGCAGCTAAAAATCGGATTAAGACTTATTTTCCCGGACTTTCTCTGTGTACGGATAATGCAGCAATGATTGCTTGTTTGGGATATTACAAAATGAAGAAATATTATAAGAATAAAAAAGACAGGTGTTTTTCTCTAAGTCAACTAGATTTGAACGTTGAACCAAATTTAAAAATAGAAGAAAATTTTAATTTCAATGAGACTTAGAGTTTTTTTCTGAAAAAACTCTGTAGTCGAATTGATCCTGAGCGATAATAAGGTGAGCGAAGGGTATCATTTAATTAAATAAAACTTAGAGTTTTTTTCTGAAAAAACTCTGTAGTCGAATTGATCCTGAGCGACTGTAAGGAGTCGAAGGGTTCCCTGCAACTTGCTGAGAGGTAGTTGATTAAATTCATTCCCATTCTATTGTGCTGGGTGGTTTTGAGCTGATATCATAAACTATTCTGTTTACCCCATTTACTTGATTGATAATTCTATTAGAAATTTTTCCTAATAAATCGTAAGGTAATTTAACCCAGTCAGCAGTCATTCCGTCCAGGCTGGTAACTGCCCGCAAGGCAATTACATTTTCGTAAGTACGGGCATCTCCCATTACTCCTACGCTTTTAATGGGGAGTAAAACAGCAAAAGCTTGCCATGTTTTTTTATAAAACCCTGCTTTTTTTATTTCTTCAATAACAATTGTATCTGCTGCTTGAAGAATTTTAATTCTTTCAGGGGAAACACTCCCAACAATCCTGATGGCCAGTCCCGGTCCGGGGAAAGGATGCCTCCAGATAATTTCCTGTGGTAGTTTTAGTGTTACGCCTATTTTCCGTACTTCATCTTTAAATAAATTTCTGAAGGGTTCAATAAGCGTTAATTTCATTTTTTTAGGTAATCCCCCAACATTATGGTGGCTTTTAATAGTGGCCGAAGGCCCGGATAGTGCGGAATGACTTTCGATTACATCGGGATAGAGAGTTCCTTGAGCTAAAAAATTAACCGGCCCTATTTTTTTTGCTTCTTCCTGAAAAACTCTAATAAATTCATGGCCGATTATTTTTCTTTTCTTTTCCGGGTCGATAATTCCTTTTAGTCTTTTTAAAAACCTATTTTCCGCCCGAATATATTTTAAATTCATATTATAATGGGTTTTAAACGTTTTAACCACTTTTTTCCCTTCGTCTTTACGCAGTAATCCATTATTTACAAAAATACAATGTAATTGACGTCCGATTGCTTTATGTAAAAGGATTGAAAGTACGGAGGAATCAACTCCACCACTTAACGCACAAATTACCTTTTTATTCGCTACTTGTTTTCGAATAGTGGAAATGGAATGTTTAACTACTGATTTCATCGTCCAGTTTTCTTTGCAGTCAGCTATTTTATATAAGAAATTCTGAATAACTTTTTTACCTTTGGGAGTATGGACAACTTCGGGATGAAATTGTACCCCATACAATTTTTTTTCTTTATTTCTGAAGGCAGCAATGGAAGAATTTTGTGTAAAGGCAGTAGATTCAAATCCCACGGGTAATTTAGAAACTTTATCAGTGTGACTCATCCAAACAGTTAGATTTGAGTTGAGATTAGCAAAAAGCCCATCTTTTTTCCTTGTTTGTAAAGAAGCTTTACCGTATTCACGGATAAGAGAAGTGGATACTTTTCCCTGGTTAAAACGGGCAATTAATTGCATCCCGTAACAGATTCCTAAAATAGGAATTCCTAATTGGATAATTTTTTTATCACAAAGAGGAACATTTTTTTTGCTTAGGCTGGATGGCCCTCCGGAGAAAATGATAGCTTTTGGTTTTTTATTTAATAATTCTCTGCAGGATATGTTATAGGGAACAATTTCCGAATAAATATTACATTCCCGAACACGACGGGCAATAAGTTGAGTATATTGTGAACCAAAATCTAAAATAATTACAGAATTTTCCATTTTATATAATCCTATTTATCTTTTTTTGCTTCTGTAGCAATGGCTAATTTTTCTACCCCATTAATTTTAGCAATATCCATTATTTGTACAACTGTTCCGTATAAAACATCTTTGTCCGCTTTAATAATTAACATTTTTTCTTTTCGTTTAGCTAAAGCATTTTTTAGTTGGACAGGTAAATTCTTTAGGGATACTTTTTTAGTGTTCAAAAAAATTTGATTTTTTTTGGTAACGGTAACGACCAGCTTGCTTTGTAATTGATTTTCAGAAACAACTGTTTTAGGTAATTTTATTTTTATTCCCTGGTTAACTATAAAAGAAGAAGAGAGCATAAAAAAGATTAGTAAGAGAAAAATTACATCTGTCATTGGTGCAGGGTCTAAATTAAAACCGACTTTGGATTTATATTTACTGGGTTTCATTTGCTTTTCCTTGTTCATATTTATACAAAAGTCCGATTAATTTTTTAGAACGTTTTTCCATTTCTAAAGTAAATAAGTGTACCCGATTAGAAAAATAATGATAAAAAACAACTGTGGGAATGGCAATTAGTAAACCTGTGGCAGTAGTAATTAGTGCCTCGGCAATACCGGAAGCAACTATAGTTGGGGAAGATGTTCCTGAGGCAGCAATAGAATTAAAAGCTTTAATCATTCCCAGCACAGTGCCGGTAAAACCTAAAAGAGTAGAAATGCTGGCAATAGTTCCCAGTACGGGAAGATATTTTTCTAAAAGAGGAATAGCTTCCAATTCTGCTTCTTCGAAAGCTTTTTCCATGGCTATTTGTCCCTGTGCATGATTGATTAAGCCTGCTTTTAAAATATAAGCAACGGGTCCCTGGGTAGAATCACAAAGAGCTATAGCTTCTTCTGCCATATTTTGATCTAAAAATTGTTTAATTCTGCCCATTAGGTGTTCTTCATTGACATGAGCATAGTGGTAAAACCAGATTCTATTGATGGTAATTGCTATGGATAGTATTGAGCATATGAATAGGGGATACATGAGCATCCCACCCTTTAAAAGATAACTGATCGTTTCGTTTTTTAACAGAAGTTCAAAAATAAAATCCATTTTTCCTCCTTGTACGAAAGTTAATTGTCTCGTATAATAAAAAGATTATATCAAAAAAAATGACCAAAAGCAATATGAAGTACAAATTTTTATTATTTTTGTTGAATGAAGGGATAGATTGGAAAGGATAATTATTTGCGGAGTTATTTTTTTATTTAAAAAGTTCGGAGATAGAAAATTTATTCCATAAGTTTTTATTTTTTCCTTTTTGAGAGGTGTTTGTGTTTTTTTCTATTGCAGCTAATTTTTCTTCTAATTTTTGTTTAATTTTTTCTATCTTTTTTACTTCATTTTCATATTTCACTTTCTGTGCTTCTTCGTCTTTCATTATGCGGATGGCTGTTTTAAGTGCCTCTTGTCTTTGTTCTCTGTCGTTTTGTTCTTTATCAAGTTCTTTTTTCCATGTTTTTTTCTCTTCTTCCAGAGCATCTATCAATGCTTTATTTTTTTGTGAGGCATTTTCTAAATTTTTAATTTCCTCTTTAAGCGTATTTTCTTTGATTTCAAATTCTTTGGTTTTTATTACAGAGTAACTTTCTTTTTCTTTTCCCACATCTTTTTTTAAATTTTCTACATTTTGTGTTAATTTCCCTTTTTCTTCGTTTAGGAGAGATTCTTTCTTTTTATATTCATTTTCTTTTTGCTTTATTTTTTCTTTTAAAGCGGTAATTTCTTGTAAACCCTCTCCTTCCTGATTGAATTTTTTATTTTTTAATATTTCTTCCAAACCTGACAATTCTTCCTGTTTTAATTTGATAATGTCCTCGTATCTGGTTCTTTCTTGCTGCAAGTCTTCTTTTTGTTTATTTATGTTTTCTTCCAATGAAATCAATCTTTGATGTTTGGTTTGCATTATTTGATTAAATTCTTCTTCCTTTTGGTTAATTTGATTTCTAAGTTCTTTCACTGTTTTATTGAGTTCCCCAAGTTCATTTTGAACGCGATGTATTTCTTGATCTTTTACATTGAGCAATTCCTGTTGTTTACTTTTTTCCTGTTCTAGTTTTTCTTTTTCTTGTTGAAGTTCTTTTTCTAAAGATGTTGATAGTTGATCCTTATTTTGAATGGTTTTTGTGTATTCTTGTTTTTTTCCATCAAGGTTGGCTTTAATGTCCTCAAGAGCTTTATTTTTTTCATTGAGTTCATTTTGAATTCTATCTATTTCTACGTTTTTTGTTTTAATTAAATTTTGTTGTTTGGACTTTTCCTGTTCTAATTGATTTTCTAAAGAGGTTGTTTTTTTGTCTTTATCTTGAAGGGTTGTATTATATGTTTCTTCTTTTTTTGAAAGATCTTCTTTAAGATTCTCCATGCTTAAATTTTTATCTTTAAGTTCATTTTGAATTTTTTCTATTTCTTCGTTTTTGGTTTTGATTAATTCCTGCTGTTTTGGGTCGTCCTGCTTTGATTTTTCTTTTTCTTGTTTTAATTCGTTTTCTAAGGAGGTTAATCTTTGTTGTTTACTCTGGATTATTTGATTAAATTCTTCCTCTTTTTTTGAAAGCTCTCCTGTAAGGTTTTCAATGCTTGAATTTTTATCTTTAAGTTCATTTTGAATTTTTTCTATTTCTTCGTTTTTGGTTTTGATTAATTCCTGCTGTTTTGGGTTGTCCTGCTCTGATTTTTCTTTTTCCTGTTTTAATTGAGTTTCCAAAGAGGTAATGTTTTTATCTTTATCCCGGAGGGTTGTATTATATGTTTCCTCTTTTTTTGAAAGCTCTCCTTTAAGGTTTTCAATATTTGAATTTTTATCTTTAAGTTCATTTTGAATTTTTTCTATTTCTTCGTTTTTGGTTTTGAT
>JAUVLC010000018.1 GCA_030595925.1 Clostridia bacterium
TTCTAATAATCTGTGTTGTTTATTTTTTCCTTCTTCGCTCAATCATTATTCTGATCGATATTAACATCATAATAATGCCAAGAATTACTAATAGTGTTTGCATATTCTAATCCTTCCTTTTTGAAATTAGCAATTAATTTATTTTCATTTATTGTATATAAAAAAAAGCTAAAATGCAAGAAATTGCTCAAATAAGTGGTGACAAGACTTGTTCTGACTTTCATTTTTAAATAAGCACGGTTATTACTCCTTATTAGTTTTTGTTTTTTTTAAGGTTTACTTTGCTAGGAAATTTTACTGTTGACTTTGTATTGTTTTATTGTTAATTTATCTATATAATAATACCCTTTATTTTTTTTGAAGAAGGGGGGAGGAATAAATGAGTTTTTTGAAAATAAGATACAAAAAACATATTTTTAAAGCAACATTAATTTTTACTGCTATTATTTTTTTGTGTAATTATTCGGGATCAAAAGAAATGTCTGAATCTATAGAAGAATGCAAAGAAATGATCAGACTTGATCCTGATAATGTGGAAGCACGTTTCAATCTTGGATTGCTTTATGCGGAAAAAGGTTTATATAGTGAGGCTATAGCAGAATTTAAAGAGGTGGTAAGGATTAACCCTGATTTTACTATGGTGCATGGTAATCTTGCCCTGGCTTATGAAAAGAAAGGTCTGTATGAAAAAGCGATAGATGCATATAAAGAGGCAATAAGAATAAATTCCGATGATGTGGCAGTACGTTATAATCTGGGAATGCTTTATGGCGAAAAAGGTTTACATAATGAGGCTATAGTGGAGTTTAAAAAGGTGCTAAAGATTAAATCTGATTTTGCTCTGGCACACCGTAATCTTGGTTTGGCGTATGAGAAGCAGGGTTTGAAGAAGCAGGCGATAGAGGAGTATGAAGAGGCAATAAGGATAAATCCCGATGATGTGGCAGTGCGTTATAATCTGGGAATGCTTTATGGTGAAAAAGGTTCACATAATGAGGCTATAATGGAGTTTAAAAAGGTGCTAAAGATTAAATCTGATTTTGCTCTGGCTTATGGTAATCTTGGGGTGGCTTATGGTAAAAAAGGATTGCCTAATAAGGCAATAATAAAATATAAAGAGGCGATAAGGATTAATCCTGATATTGCAGATGTTCACTATAATCTTGGTTTGGCTTATGAAGAGAAAGATTTATATAATCAGGCGATAAAAGAGTATAAAGAAGTGCTCAGGATAGAGCCTGAACATGCGGAGGCACATTGTAATCTGGGGGTAGTTTATCGGGATAAAGGTTTGCACAATCAGTCAATAGAGAAGTATAAAGAAGCACTCAGAATAAATCCGGATTATGCAAAAGCACATTATAATCTTGGAGTGGCTTATAGTGAGAAAGGTTTGTATGATTGGGCGGTAGAAGAATATAAAGAATCGCTCAGGATAAATCCGAATGATGCAAAAGCTCACTGTAGTCTTGGTTTTCTTTATTGGAAGAAAAAATTATCTGATGAAGCGATAAAAGAGTATAAAGAAGCTCTTAGAATAGATCCTGATAATGCGGAGGCGCATTGTAATTTGGGAGTAGTTTATAGAAATAAAGGGTTGCTTGATCAGGCAGTAATCAAGTATAAAGAGGCACTGAGAAAAGATTCCGGTTATGAAGAGGTTCACTATAATCTTGGGAATGTTTATTGCCAAAAGGGTTTGTATAATAAGGCAATAAAAGAATATAAAAAGTCGCTTAAAATCGATCGCAATTATGCGGAAGTATATTGTAATCTGGGAGTGGTTTATTACAAAAAAGGATTACTTAATAAATCGATAGCAAAATATAAAAAGGCACTCAAGATAAATACTAATGATGCCAGAGTTTGTTGTAATCTTGGAGTAAGTTATTGTGATAAAAAATTATACAATAAAGCAATGAAAGAATATAAAAAAGCTCTCGTGATTCAACCTGATGATTCAGCTGTGCACAGTAATCTTGGGTTGCTTTATGGGATGAGGGGTATGTATGACCAATCAATAGAAGAATGTAAAGAAGCACTTAAGATAAATCCTCATTTTGCGGACGCGCATTATAATCTTGGGTTAGTTTATTCAAGTTTTGGTAAAGAAAAAGAAGCAATGGAGGAGTATATTGTCTTGAAGGGATTAGATGAGGAATTGGCTATAAAACTTTTTGATTTGTTTATAAGTAAGCATTCTTCCCCATAGATTTGCAACCATTCCGAAATAGCTGTTTAGTAAAAACCCATCATTTGAAATTCAATAAATTTTAAATAAAAGTAAATTTAAAAAAACCTTGATTTTCTGGTTTTAATTAAATATAATAAGCGACAATTGAAGCAATTAATTGAAAAACATATTATACGAGGGGGACATAAAATGAATGGATTGAAAACTTTTTTATTGATGACTGGGTTAATGTTTTTATTTATGTTTATAGGAGGAGCAATAGGTGGAAGTCAGGGAATGGTTATTGCTTTTATTTTTGCCTGTGGGATGAATTTTTTTGCTTATTGGTTTTCGGATAAAGTTGTTTTAAAAATGTATAAAGCAAAAGAAGTAAACGAACAGGAATTTCCCCGGCTTTGTGCTATAGTGAGAAATTTAGCTGATAGAGCTAATTTACCTATGCCCCGGGTTTATATTATTCCTGCACAGGTGCCTAATGCTTTTGCTACGGGTAGAAATCCGGAAAATGCAGCAGTAGCAGTGACCCAATCTCTTTTGGAAGTGTTGAACGAGCAGGAATTAAGTGGTGTTTTAGCCCATGAGTTAACCCATGTTAAAAACAGGGATATTCTTATTTCTACTATTGCCGCTACTTTAGCCGGAGCAATTACTATGTTAGCTTATATGGCCCGCTTTTCTGCTCTTTTTGGTGGATACGGAGGTCGCAGCAGGGGTAGAGATGGAGGAGGAATAATTGGTTTATTAGCTATGGCTATTTTAGCTCCCATTGCGGCGATGTTAATTCAAATGGCAATTTCCCGTTCCCGGGAATATATGGCTGATAAAGGAGGAGGAGAAATTTCCGGTAACCCTCTTGCTTTAGCCAGTGCTTTAAAAAAATTAGAATATGCCGCCCAGAGGAATCCGGGAAGTTCCAATTCTACTACGGCTCATATGTTTATTGTCAATCCATTTCGAAAAGGTTTTTTAACCGGTCTATTTAGCACCCATCCTTCAACTCAGGAAAGAGTAAAAAGGTTAGAAGTAATGGCTCGATAATTTTGACAAGTGTGGACTGCACTGTCATGGACGATGTACTCCACCTATATACTCCAAAAATGGTTTTTATATTTTTCATATCATTTATGGGAGAACTAAAATCATTTTTGTATGATGACTGATAGCGGGTATTTTTTAAAAGCATGCTAAATTTTATGTTAGAACAGGATTGTTGATAACGGATGAATAAAATTAGTTTATAACTAAATTCAGGTGATAATTTTTTTCTTGACATTAAAAAAAGAATATAGCATAATTGGGTTCCAATAGGTTAAGAGGAGAAATCAATTCTAAGTTTACCTAAATTTGATTATCGAATAAATTTCCCACTTAATTGATAAGATGTTTCATTTTCATGTATTGTTAATCACAAAACAAGAAATAATTATTTTAAAAAGGAGGTAGTTTCGATGGCAGTGAAGGTAGGTATTAATGGGTTTGGAAGAATTGGGCGGTTAGTTTTAAAAGCAGGTTTAAAATCTAAGGAGTTGGATTTTGTAGCAGTTAATGATTTAACTGATGCTAAGACTCTGGCGCATCTTTTTAAGTATGATTCCACTTTTGGTATTTTCGACGGGGAAGTAGGAGTAGAAGGAGATAACTTAGTTATTAACGGTAAAAAAATAAAGGTTTTAGCACAAAGAGATCCTGCTCAGTTACCATGGAAGGATTTAGGTGTGGATTTAGTAGTTGAAGCCACCGGAAGATTTAGAAGTGCGGACAAAGCAAAATTGCATCTTCAGGCGGGGGCTAAAAAAGTTATTATTTCCGCTCCGGCTAAAGATGAAGATATTACTATCGTTCTGGGTGTAAACGAAGACAAATATGATCCGAAAAATCATAATATTATTTCCAATGCTTCTTGTACTACTAATTGTTTAGCCCCGGTAGTTAAAGTCTTATTGGATGAGTTTGGTATCGAAAAAGGATTAATGACTACAATTCATTCTTTCACTAGTGACCAGGTAATCTTAGATTTTCCGCACAGTGATTTACGCCGGTCTCGTACAGCTTCTGTTTCTATGATTCCTACTACTACCGGTGCGGCTAAAGCTATTGCTCTGGTTATTCCGGAATTAAAAGGGAAAATGGATGGAATGGCCATCAGGGTGCCTACTCCGAATGTTTCCTTAGTGGATTTAGTGTTAAATGTCAAAAAGGAAACCACTGCCGAGGAAGTAAATGCAGCACTTAAAAAAGCAGCGGAAGGGGAATTGGGTAAATATTTGCAGTTTTGTGAAGAGCCGCTTGTTTCCAAAGATTTTAATGGTAATCCAAAATCATCGATTTTAGATAGTCTATGCACTAAAGTTATTGGTGGAAATCTGGTGAAAGTTTTATCCTGGTATGATAATGAATGGGGATATTCCAATAGAGTGGTGGATTTATTAGAATACATTGTCGCTAAGGGTTAGGGGGACAATTTTTATATGGATAAGATGACCATGAAGGATATAGCCATAAGAGATAAAGTTTTAGTGCGGGTGGACTTTAATGTTCCGATGGAAGGGAACAAAATTACAGATACTACTCGAATAGAAAGAGTTTTGCCTACTATAAGATATCTTCTGGAGAAAAATTGCCGTTTAATATTAATGTCTCATTTGGGCAGGCCGAAAGGAAAGGTCGTCCCTGGTATGAGTTTAGCTCCGGTGGCCAAAAAACTGGAAGAATTACTAGGACAAAAAGTTATTATGGCTTCTGATTGTATAGGTCCGGAAGTAAAAAATTTAGTAGGCAATCTTAAACCGGGGGAAATTTTACTTTTAGAAAATTTGCGTTTTCATCCGGAAGAAGAAAAAAATGATCAAGGCTTTGCTTCCCAGCTTGCTGCGTTAGGGGATATTTTTATACAGGATGCTTTTGGGACTGTTCATCGGGCACATTCTTCTACGGTAGGTATCTGTAAGTTTTTACCTTCGGCAGCAGGATTTTTATTGGAAAAGGAAATTAAATTTTTAGGTGATGTTTTAAAAAATCCGGAACGTCCGTTTTTAGCTATTTTGGGAGGAGCAAAGGTATCCGGTAAAATAGCAGTTATTGATAATTTACTCAACAAAGTGGATTCTTTGTTGATTGGCGGGGCAATGGCTTATACTTTTTTGGAAGCACAGGGAATAAAGGTGGGTAAGTCCCTGGTAGAAAAGGACAAAGTTGATTTGGCAAGAAACATATTAAAGAAAGCAAAAGAAAAAAATGTAGTTTTTTTGCTTCCCACGGATCATGTTATTGTCGAGGAAATTAGCGAAACAGCAGAGAGTAAATTATCTCAGGGGATAGAAATTCCTGATCAATGGATGGGAGTGGATATCGGCCCTGGCACTATTTCGCGGTATAAAACAGTCATAAGACAGTCCAGGACGATTGTTTGGAATGGACCCATGGGTGTTTTTGAGGATAAAAGATTTGCAGCAGGGACAATGGAAATTGCTCAGGAAATAGGAAAAGTTACTCAAGATGGAGTGTTGAGCATTGTTGGGGGGGGGGATTCGGTTGCTGCAGTGGAAAAAGCCGGGGTAACTGAAAAACTTTCTCATATTTCTACCGGAGGTGGTGCTTCTCTGGAATTTTTGGAAGGCAAAGAACTTCCGGGAATCGCTGCATTACAGGAAAAAGAATAGTTCACAGATAACAGATAACAAATAGTCCATAGTCGATAGTCCATAGTCCATAGACAGAAACAGACTTAGTCCATAGTCCATAGACAGAAACAGACTTAGTCCATAGTCCATAGTCCATAGACAGAAACAGACTTAGTCCATAGTCCATAGTCCATAGACAAAGACAAAAGACAAAGACAAAAGACAAAGACAAAAGACAAAGACAAAAGACAAAGACAAAAGACAAAAGACAAAAGACAAAGACAAAAGACAAAGACAAAAGACAAAGACAAAAGACAAAGACAAAAGACAAAGACAAAAGACAAAAGACAAAAGACAAAAGACTGCAAATGGCGAATGGCAAAAGAAAAAAGGCAATTTTCCCCCTTAGAAAAAGGGGGTTAGGGGGATTTGACACGAACGAAGTGAGTATGTGACTATTTATGACTATTTGTGACGCAGTATTCAGGAGCCAGAGGTTTGAACGAGGAAAATAAAGGCAAAATATGTTTCTCTCTAGACACATAATTTTACCTTTCAGGCACGCAAAAACAAACTAAAAATGGAAAACTCGCTTTGCTCAGACAGTTCCATTTTTTTAACGCTTGTTTCTGCTAAAATTTGCTATATCGTTCGAAACACATTTCACCTTTATTTTTGGATTTGAATTTGCCTGCCTGCCCGCCAGTCAGTAAGTTGGGGAGTTGGGAATTTGAAAAAGTGGTCAAATATAGTACATGGGTGTTTATGACATAATAATTGTAAGTTAAAAGATTTTAAATTGAGGGTTGTAAGTTAGTAACGATAAACGGAGAGGAAGAAAAAATGGTAAGTCAGGAATTTTTGAGTAAGTTGACTGTAAAAAACGACAAGAAAATAGTTCTTTTGATTATGGATGGTTTGGGAGGAGTACAGGATGAGTCTCTCGGCAAAACGGAGTTAGAAATAGCCAATTGTCCTAATCTGGACGCTTTAGCTAAAGAAAGTATTTGTGGGCTAAGCGATCCTATTTCTCCGGGTATTACTCCGGGTAGTGGGCCTGCTCATTTGTCCTTGTTTGGATATGATCCGCTGCGTTATGAAATAGGACGGGGTTTATTGGATAGTCTGGGTATTGATTTTGAGTTTACGCAGCAGGATTTAGCTTCCAGAGGTAATTTTGCTACTTTAGATAAAGAAGGTGTAATTACTGATCGCCGTGCCGGAAGAATAGCGACAGAAAAAAACAATCAAATCTGCAAAGAACTTTTTTCTGATTTAGAAATTGATGGGGTCAAAATTTTTGTAAAGCCGGTAAAAGAACATCGCCTTTCAGTTATTTTTCGAGGGGAGGGGCTTTCTGATAAAATTAGTGATGTAGATCCGCAAAAAGAAGGATTGAAACCATTAAAAGCTCAGGCTTTAAATAGTGGTGCTGAACGGGCAGTGAATATTGTGAATAAATTTTTAAAAATGGCTAACGAAAAATTAACTAAATTTTATCCGGCTAATACAATTTTATTAAGAGGGTTTTCTTGTATGGTGGATTTACCTTCTTTTAAGGATGTATATAAGTTGAATGCTGCGGCAATTGCCGGATATCCTATGTATAGGGGATTGGCCAGTTTGTTGGGTATGGATGTTTTATCGGTTACTAATTCAATAGAAGAAGAATTCAAACTTTTAGAGAAAAATTTTAAAAATTACGATTTCTTTTTTATTCATATAAAACAAACAGACAGTTCCGGTGAAGATGGCGATATGCCCAGGAAGGTGAAAGTGATTGAAGAAGTGGACAGGAATATTCCTTTATTACGGAAACTTTCTCCGGATGTGGTAGTAATTACCGGAGATCATTCTACCCCGGCCAGATTAAAAGGACATAGCTGGCATCCTGTACCTATTTCAATTTATTCCCCTCATTGTCGTTTTGATCCGGTAATAGAATTTACTGAAACAGAATGTATCAAGGGAGGATTGGGAAGGATTTTTGCCGGAGAGATAATGGCTTTAGCTTTGGCTAATGCAGGGAAACTGATTAAGTATGGTGCATGATGAATTATGTAATTATTTTTGAATGAAATGATAAAATTAAGATGGTAATCAGAGGAGGAAAAGGATAAAAAATGGGAAAATTTTTGTTAGGTATTCATATAGTTGCTTGTGCGGGGTTAATCTGTTTCGTGCTTTTACAGGTAGGGAAAGGATCTGCTTTGACTGGTTTGTTTGGTGGAGGAGGAGGTAATGATTCTCTTTTTGGAGGTGTGGGAGGAAGTCCTTTTTTAAGGAAAATTACTACAGCGTTTGCTATTCTTTTTTTTACGACATCGTTGGTTTTAGCAATAAGGGCAGCCAGATTTACACAAAGAAGTGTTGTGGAGAAAGCAGTACCGCAGGAATTACCTGATGAAATAGAACCAATACCTGAAATGGAAAAAACACCCAAGGCTTCTGAATTACCGGTTGATACAGTTGAAGAAAAGAACTAATATCAAAGATTAGGTTACATTTATTATATAGGGGATTTGGTGTGATATTTATAATAAGGAGGGCAGGTGGCGGAATTGGCATACGCGTGCGCTTGAGGGGCGTATAGGGAGACCTGTGCGGGTTCAAGTCCCGCTCTGCCCATTATAAAAAAATGAAAAATAAAATAAAAATTAAAATAATTTCATTTATTTGTTTATTCCTTCTGAGTGGGAATGCTTTTTTGCTAAGTGATGAGAATAAAACACAAAAAAGAGATGCCCTTTTTGCGGAAGGCATAGAATATGCTAATAAAAAGATGAATAATCAAGCGATTGAAAAATTTAAGAAATGCATTTTACTTGATAAACAATTTGTTGATGCCTATTGTAGTTTAGGGGTGGTTTATATCAATGAAAAAATGTATGGAGAAGCTCTTTTAGTCTTGGAGAAGGCGGTGAGCATGGATTCCAGGAAAGCCATTGCCTATTATCTTTTAGGGAAAGTTTATGAAAAAGAAAAAAAATATGAAGAGGCGGTAAAAACCTGGAGAAAGTTTATTTCGTTGGAATCAGATACTGTGCGCACGACGGAAGCAAAAGAACACTTGAATTTTTTATTGGGAAAAATAAATGAAAATAAAAATAAAAAATAAAATAATTTGGTTTGGTTTACTGTTTACTGTTTTATATGCGGGATGTGTTCCTTATGCTGTAATTAAAGAGGATTATGATTTTGCTAAGATTAGGCAGGTTGGAGTATTAGATTTTTCTTCTGCTTATGAAAGTGGCGGTTACAATATGGGAAGTGCAGTGGCTGATGAATTTGTTCGTCAATTAATGAGGAAAGGGATGGATGTGGTTGAGAGGCAAAGATTAAATGCTGTATTACGAGAGCATAATTTGATGCAGCGGGGGATGGTTGATTTAAATACTGAAGCACGCAAAAAAATAAAAAAGATTTTAGGGGTAGATGCGATAATTACCGGAACAGTAATAAAGTGTTTGCCTGATCGCAGGGATGTTATTTATTTTGAAGATGAAAATGGGGAAGTAAGAAACAAGATATTTTTGATTGATGCGGAATTGGGTGTTAGTGTGAGGATGATTGATGTGGATACAGGATTGATTGTCTGGAGTAGTTCTTATACGAGCAGTTCTTTAGATATAGAAGGAGCGATAAATTATACTGTTTCAGTACTTTTAAATTCCCTGAAAGGGAAAAATTTTTTTAAAAAAATATAATTAAATTTACAAAAGGAGAAGTTAAAAAATGGCAAGGAAAGAACCTAGGTATGTTTATTTTTTTGGAAATGGAAGGGCAGATGGAAATGGGAAAATGAAGGATTTATTAGGAGGAAAAGGAGCGGGATTAGCGGAAATGACCAGTTTGGGAGTACCTGTTCCGGCAGGATTTACCATAACCACCGAAGTTTGTAATTATTTTTACGAACATAAACAGAAATTACCTCTTCAGTTGAATGGTCAGATAAAAAAAGCTTTAGTAAAAATAGAAAAATCAATGGGTAAAAAATTTGGTGATAAAAATAATCTTTTGCTTGTTTCCGTTCGTAGCGGGGCTAAATTTTCGATGCCGGGAATGATGGATACCGTTTTGAATTTAGGATTAAACGATGAAAGCGTAGAGGGCCTGGCACAAAAGACGGGGAATAGAAGGTTTGCTCTTGATTCTTATCGCAGATTTATTCAAATGTTTGGTAATGTGGTTTTAGAAATAGATAAAGAAATCTTCGAAGAAATTCTTTCTGATAAAAAGAAAGAAGGTGGAGTAAAGTTAGATACCCAATTAGCTGCTGAAGCGTTAGAAGATGTTATCGTTAAATTTAAGCAAGCGGTAAAACAAAAAGCAAAAATAAATTTTCCGCAGGATCCTTTTAAACAGTTGGAAATGTCCCGTGATGCGGTTTTTAATTCTTGGAATAATCCCCGGGCGAAAACTTATCGTAAATTGAATAAAATCCCGGATAATCTTGGTACTGCAGTAAATATTCAAGCAATGGTATTTGGAAATATGGGAGAAACAAGTGCCACGGGGGTAGGATTTACCCGTAACCCTTCAACAGGAGAAAAGGTTTTTTATGGGGAATATTTAATCAATGCTCAGGGAGAGGACGTTGTTGCCGGGGTTAGAACCCCTCATCCGATTAATGATTTAGCGAAACAAATGCCAAAAATTTATAAACAGTTACGGCAAATTACCGGCAAATTAGAAAAACATTATCGTGATGTTCAGGATTTTGAATTTACCGTAGAAGATAATAAGTTGTTTATGCTGCAGACACGAATAGGCAAAAGAACCGGATTTGCGGCAATAAGGATTGCCGTGGATATGGTTAAAGAAGGTTTGATTAATAAGAGAGAGGCATTAATGCGGGTTAATCCGGAACAGATAAATCAACTCCTTCATCCTATATTTGACCCCAAGGAGCGATTTACCTATAAAGTTATTGCTAAAGGATTGGCTGCTTCTCCGGGAGCGGCTAGCGGAAAAGTAGTATTTACCGCTGATGAAGCAGTTGCTTACTCGGAAAAAGGGGAGAAAGTAATTTTAGTGCGTACAGAAACCTGTCCCGATGATATTCATGGTATGCATGCCGCACAAGGGATTTTAACTGCTCGAGGGGGAATGACCAGTCATGCTGCCGTAGTCGGTCGGGGAATGGGTAAAACCTGTGTGGTTGGATGCGGAGCTATAACTATTAATGAAAAACAGGAATGTTTTAGTGTTGGAGAGATAAAGGTAAATAAAGATGATTTCATCTCTATTGATGGGAATACAGGGCAGGTAATACTGGGTAAGATTCCCACCCAACCTTCGGAAGTTCTTCAGGTTTTTCAGGGGAAAATACAGGAGAAAAAATCAAATGTGTTTCAATATTTTAAGAGTTTAATGAAATGGGCTAATGAAATCCGGGAAATTGGGATACGGGCTAATGCTGATATTCCCACCGATGCGAAAGTGGCTTTCCAATTTGGAGCAGAAGGGATTGGTCTTTGTCGCACCGAACATATGTTTTTTGCTTCTGACAGATTACCCGTAATGCAGGAGATGATTTTAGCTGAGACGGAAGAAGGAAGAAGAAAAGCATTAGATAAATTATTACTTATGCAAAAAAAAGATTTTTATGGTCTTTTTAAAGAGATGAAAGGTCATCCTGTAATTATTAGAACACTTGATCCTCCCTTGCACGAATTTCTTCCCAAACGGGAAGATTTGATGGTAGAAGTTGCTTTGGCTAAAGGGAGAAAGCAGAAATTAAATGGAAAAGAAAAAATTCTTGCGCGGGTAGAAAAACTGCATGAACTTAATCCAATGTTAGGGCATCGGGGATGTCGTTTGGGAATTACTTATCCGGAAATTACTGAAATGCAGGTAAGGGCTATTATAGAGGCGGCGTGTAAGTTGGCTAAAGAAGGAAAAAAAGTGCTTCCGGAAATAATGATCCCTTTAGTGGGGCATGTCAATGAATTAAAAAATCAAAAAGAAATAGCTGTTAAGATAGCAGAAGAGACGATTAAGAAGTATAAGGTTAAGGTAAAGTATATGATTGGAACAATGATTGAAATACCGCGTGCGGCATTGACTGCAGATGAAATTGCTCAGGAAGCGGAATTTTTCTCTTTTGGCACCAATGATATGACTCAAATGGGTTTTGGTTTTTCCCGGGATGATGCCGGTGCCTTTATTGCTCAATATTTAGAAAAAAAGATTTTTACTGAAGATCCATTCCAAACATTGGATCAGGGAGGTATTGGAAAGTTAATGCAGATTGGAATAGATAATGGGCGTCGGGTAAAGAAAAATTTGGAAGTAGGTATTTGCGGGGAACATGGCGGCGATCCTGAATCAGTAAAGTTTTGTCATCGGGTAGGAATGAATTATGTTTCCTGTTCTCCTTATCGGGTTCCTGTTGCCTGTTTGGCTGCCGCACAGGGCGCAATAGAATCACCGAGAAAGTCAGCAGTAAAAAATAAAAAATCAACAAAAAAAGTAAAGAGAAGAAAATAAATTTACGGGTGATTAAACGCTAAATGATAATTTTTGGTTTGTAATTTAGATAAGTAGGGTCTGCTGAAAAACCCAGCAGTCCCTGATTTCACAGATTAGAAATCAGATTACACAGATTAAAACTCGGACGACAAAATCGGTGTAATCTTTTCAATATCTGTGTAATCAAGGCTTACTGAAAAATTTATATGCAATCAAAAGCGTAAGGTGTTTGGTGGTTTTGTACAAATTTTGTGCACTTTTAATTACATTTTTGTAATCATTTGCATATCTATTTCGGTGATATTTTGCATTTGTTTGTTTTTTTCAGTAAGCCCTAAGTAGGTATTGTTGGAAAAAGGGGGGGTGGGGTTAAAAAATCAAAAATTTTCAGGATGGGATATAATGTTGTTTCAACAAAAAAATAGAAAAGGAGGTAGGAGGCTTTATGAAAAAAAGAGATAGTTTATTATTCGTAATGATGCTTATTTTTGTATTAGGCATGTGGGGTTGTGCAAAGAAACAAACGGTTAGACCGGAAGAAGAAATAGAAGAAGCTACAGGGGAGACTGAAGAACAGGCGGAATTTATACCGGAAGAGTCTGTCCGGGGTGAGTCTTTTAGTGAAACTTCGGAATTAGAAGATGTGTTTTTTGGGTTTGATAAATACAATGTTGGTGCCCATGCCAGAACAATTTTAAATGAAAATGCGGCATGGCTTGCTGATCAGGAAAATGCTTATGTTCAAATAGAAGGACATTGTGATGAAAGAGGAACAGTGGAGTATAATCTGGCTTTAGGACAGAGAAGAGCTACCAGTGTGCGTAGTTATTTGATTAAATTGGGAGTAGACCCTAAAAGAATTTCTTCTATAAGTTATGGGGAAGAAAAACCTTTTGATTCAAGTAATAATGAAGATGCTTGGGCAAAAAACAGAAGAGCTCATTTTTTAGTGCGGTTTGAATAAAAGCTATAGTAAGTTTTTTATCAGTTTTAAAAAAAGGAAGTGAAAAAATGATAAAAAAAATAATAATTGTTTTGCTTAGTATTTTTTTTAGCGGTTGTGCTACGATGAATGAATATAAGAGCATACCTCCCAGGGTCAAAAAATTAGAAGAAAAATTAAATACTTTACAAAAAAATTATGCCGGTATGAATGCAAGAATTGACGAATTAAATATTTCTGCTCAAATCATAGACGGTAAGGTAGATGAAAATCATTATAATATGACGGATATTTCAGGGAGATTGGATGCTATTGAAAGTAATTTAGGGCAACGTTTATTTTTGCTGGAACAAAAAGCGGGATTTTCGGCAATACAAAGTTATCCTAAATCTTCTAGTTCAACAGAGCAAGCTAAGAAACAAGACAAATCCAAAAACGAAAAAAAACAAGTGTTTAAATCACAAAAACCTTCTCCCCGTCAATTGTATCAGGCTGCTTATGATGATTATGTAAAGCGTAATTATGCTTTGGCACTAACCGGTTTTCAACAATATATTAAAGAATATCCGCGGGGAGAATTGTCCAGTGGAGCCCAATATTGGATTGGTGAATGTTATTATAGCCAGGGAGATTTTAAGAGTGCCTCATCTGAATTTGGTAAAGTAATTGTTCGTTATCCCAAAAGTAATAAGATTCTTGCTGCTAAATTAAAAAAAGCGTATTCTTTAATTCAATTGGATAAAGAAAAAGAAGCGATATCTCTTTTTGGGGAAATTATTGACCAGAGCCCTCTCTCTACAGAAGCAAAGCTGTCTAAACGGAAAAAAGCGGAGTTAGAGAAAGAAGAGTGAGAGCGGTGAATATTAAGCGATATACGTTACAGCTATTAGATATAAGGAAAGCAATTGTTGTTTCTATTTGTTTTCATATATTAATTTTAGGAATAAGTTCTTTCCTGAAACATATATCTCTTAGAAAAACTTATTGGGTAATAGAACCTGTAGAGTTAGTGCCTTTCTCTTCTCCTTCGCCTGTAGTAAAAAAAACTGCAAAGAAACAAGAAAAGCAGAAAAAAAAGGAAAAAAAAGTTGTCATTTCAGCTAAAAAAAAACCTGTAATTAAAAAACAAATAAAAAAATCTGAAGAAAAAAAAGAAGAGAAAAAAGACACTACAACCAAAAAGAACGAAAAGACAACTCAAGATGAAGAGAAAACAATTCAAGAGACACAATCCAGGAGTGGGATAGTTTCGGTGGAAGGGAAAAAATTTCCTTTTGCTTATTATCTTGAACTTATTCAAAATAAGATTAATCAGGAATGGCGTTCTCCCTGTAGTGTTATGGAAAACAAAAAAGTAGTTGTTTTTTTTAAAATTCTCAGGGATGGACAGGTTAAAAATATTTCTATGGAAAAGGGTTCAGGTAATTTTCTCCTGGATCAGTCAGCTTTAAGAGCAATCTGGCAGTCGGCTCCTTTACCTCCTTTACCTCAGGAATACAAAAAAGATTTTTTAAATGTACATTTTAGATTTGAATTAAAATTACAAAAGGAAGGGTTAAATTAATGCCTCGTTTATTTAGGTTTGGGATTATTTGTTTGTTAATGCATTTTTGTTTATCTATATCCTCCGGGGAAGCAACGGATGTGTATCTTAGAGGATTAAAGAAAGCAGGAAGAAAAATAAATATTGCTATTCCTGATTTTGAGGAAGAATTTCCTTTAGTTACTGGAAATAAATTTGCAAAAAAAATAGCTGCTATTTTAAAAAATGATTTGACTATGTCCGGATGGTTTAAAATTATTGAAAAAGACGGAGTTGATGTTGACATAGGAAAGTCATCGGATATAGAAGCTTTGATTAGAGGAAAATACAAAATAAAAGAAGGTAAAATAGTATTGGAATGTTCCCTTTTTTATGTTCCGACTCAGAAGTGGATTATAGGCCGTAACTATATAACCAGTGAGAAGAAATTGCGTTCAAAAATTCATAAATTCAGTAACGAAGTTATTTTCAGATTGACAGGGGAAAAAGGAATTGCTCATACTAAAATTGCTTTTGTTTCTGATAGTTCCGGACACAAAGAAATATATGTTATTGATTGTGATGGGTATAATCTGCATAAGTTAACCAGGGATAAATCTTTAAATGTTTTACCCCGTTGGTCTAATGATGGAAAGCGGATTATGTATACTAGTTACAAGAAAAAGAATCCGGATCTTTATTTAATAATGGCCAATGGACAATACAATGTTCCTATATCTACTTTTCAGGGGTTGAATTTAAGTGGTGATTGGTCTCCTAAAGGGGATGAACTTTTGATTACTTTAAGTAAGAAAGGTCCCCCGTCAGTTTATGTTTTTGATTTAAAAAGAAAAAAGATTCGTCGCTTAACTTATTTTTGGGGCATTGATTGTTCTCCGTGCTGGTCACCTAATATGAGGGAGATAGTGTTTAGTTCTACGCGTACGGGAAATCCTCAGATTTATGTGGTAGACAATGAGGGCACTAACTTGCGCCGGTTGACTTACAAGGGATGGTATAATGTTACACCAAATTGGTCACCAAAAGGAGATAAAATTGCTTATGTATCTTCTGATAAAGGAGGATATAACATTTATATTATAGATGTTAATGGCATTAATGTTCAGCAGTTGACTAAAAATGCCGGAGATAATGAAGATCCTTTCTGGTCTCCTGACGGCCGGTATATTATATTTAGTTCTACCCGCAGGGGAAAATCCGAGCTGTATATGATGAGAAAGGATGGAACCGGCCAATTTAAATTTCTCTCTTTAAAGGGAAACTGTTTTACTCCTTCCTGGTCGGATTAGAAGATAGTGTCAGTGTTAGACAGTAGGGCAAGGCTTTAGCCTTGCATTAAAAGGGGAAGCAAACCTAAAAGGTTTGCCCTACAGGATATTAATTTGAAGGTTGATGGCTAAAAATCTCTTATGGCAAAATTAGAGGAAAAAATATGTTTTTTTCGTTTATGCGTAATTTTACCCTTGATAACCAGGCAAAAACAAGACAGTTATTTAAATGTAGGGGCGATCTTGGTTGCCCAAAAGACTCAAAGGGTGGGCTAATTATTAAAATTGGTAAAGGAAGAAGCATAAAATATACGATGCACGATTAGTGCACGGTTAGTGCACGATTTTTCTATTTTTGTTTTTCCCATCGGAGGCAGTAATAGAAATTTTTTAACTTATCCTCTTTTGTAATCGGCATAGTTTTAACAGATAGATTGTATAATAAGAAACTTACTCATATTTGTGGAAACTTTTTTAAAAATTTGTTGTAATTATAACGAATTTATGAAATTTTTTTGTTTTGACCAGAAAATGGCAGTGAATATTATTCTATTTCTATAGCCGCAACTTTTAAGTTGCGTAGGTTTTAGGTTGCTGTTTACGCAGGCTAAAGCCTGCGGCTACCAATAATATTTTGTGGTATTTATTACGTAATCTTTGCCATAAATATGAGTAAGTTTTTATAATAATTACAGTACAGATTTAGATTTGGTTTCAGGAAAGAAAAAGGATTTTTTTGACATTTATTGAATTTTTTGGTATATTAAGCCATTAATCCGGTAAAAGTATTTTAATTAGGGGTTGTAATGAATATTCTTGATAAGTTGTTTACGGGTGATAAAAAAATAAAAGCAAAAAAAATATTAAAGATTGTTGGGGAAATTGTTTTTCTTTTAGTGCTTTTGTTTTCACTTGGATTATACGGAATTAACCAATTAATGAGCGTGCTTGTACATAGCAGAAAATCCGTTATGGTTCCGAGTTTAATGGGAAAAACCATAGAAGAAGCAGTGGATATTTTGAGTGAGGGAAATCTGTATTTAAAAAAAGAGGCAGAACAATATAGTCGTTCTATGCCTCCGGGTTATATAATTTTCCAATCTCCTTCTGCCGGTAATTCGATAAGAGAAAAAAGAGAGGTTAAGGTAATTGTTAGTCAGGGAGGAGAAGTAGTTTTTGTTCCGGATATAGCAAATAAAGGTTTGCGTAGTGCGGAAATTATATTAAGAGAAGCAGGCTTATCTCTGGGAGAACAAACAAGAGAATATTCTATTAAAATCCCCAGGGATTCAGTAATTTTACAGGATCCTCTTCCCCACAGTACTGTAGAAAAAGGAATGTTGGTTAACTTGGTAGTTAGTGATGGCCCTCCTTTGGAAGGTTCTTTATTAATGCCTGATTTAATCGGTAAAAACATTAAAGAAGCTATGGAAATACTCGGGCAGTGGAATTTGGTTGTTGAAAAAATTGCTCGGGAAGAAGAGAATAAATATGCTGCTGATACTGTAATTGCTCAAAATCCCCAACCGAATATTTTAATACAAGAAGATAATAAAAAAGTATTTTTAACCATAAGTATTAAAGAAGGAACAAAAGTTTCTTCCCTCAGGAAAGAAACTAAATTTATTTATTACGAGATTTCTCAAGGGATGTTTGATAAACATTTACGAATGATACTTGTAGATGATTCAGGTGAAAGAACGGTATATGATAAAACTCATCCGCCGGGTACAAAGATAAATATCCCTGTTGAAGTTGTTGGAAAAGGAAAAGTTAAAATATATATTAATGATATTTTAATGGCAGAAAAGGATTTGTGATTCTATGGTAAAAATTGCTCCGTCCATTTTAACTTGTGATTTTAGTGATTTAACTCAGGAAATAGGGAGAGTGGAAAAAGAAAATGTAGATATGTTGCATTTGGATATTATGGATGGACATTTTGTTCCTAATATTTCTTTTGGGCCGATGGTCGTAAAATCTTTGCGTTCAAAAACGAATTTATTTTTTGATGTACATCTAATGATTGAGAATGCAGATAAATTTTTAGTGCCTTTTAGCGAAGCCGGAGCAGATCTTATTACGGTGCATATTGAGGCATGTAAAGATTTGAGAAATACTTTAAATAAAATTAAAAGTCTTGGTAAAAAAGTAGGTGTGTGTTTAAGTCCGGATACTCCTATTGAAAAGGTAGTGAAGTTTTTGCCGGAGTTAGACATTGTGATGTTGATGAGCGTTTTTCCCGGATTTGGAGGGCAGGGATTTATTTGTTCTGTCCTTAAAAAAATAGAGAAATTAAAAGCGATAATAGAAAAGGAAAAACTAAACCTGGATATTGAGGTTGACGGTGGCATAAATATCAAAACGGCAGCACAGGCAGTTTCTTCCGGAGCAAACATATTAGTAGTTGGTTCAGCTATTTATCAGGCAGAAAATTTAGGGCAAACAATAAAATTTTTAAAAAATCTTTCCCCTTAAAGTTGTTGACATAATTGATTTTTTAGGATATTATAAATGTTTACAAAATTGAAGAAGGAGGGTGTTTGATGAGTGTAATAATAAGAATGAAACGGGTAGGTGTAAAGAAAAAACCACATTATAGGATAGTTGCTGTGGATGCAAGGAAAAGAGATACGGGAAAAGTATTGGAAATTTTGGGGCAATATGATCCAAGAAAATCAGTAAATTCAGAGAAAATAACGGTGAATAAAGAAAGAGTTATTCATTGGTTGTCTTGCGGAGCGGTTCCTTCAGGGACAGTAAGTAGTTTTTTAAGTAAGATTGATGGTATTAGTATTAAAAAGAAATGGATTAAAAAAAAGCTGCCTAAAAAATCTAAGAAAACCGGCAAAGATAAATAAATTTGGTTCTCAGGAGAAAAATAATGGTAGAACTTTTATTGTATTTGGCAAAGGCGTTGGTAAATAAACCTGAAGAAGTACAGGTTAAAGAAATAAAAAGAGAAAAAAATGTCACGTTGGAATTAGTAGTTAATTCAAATGATTTTGGAAGAATAATAGGGAAAGAGGGCAGAACGATAAAGGCGATAAGGAATATTATTAATGCTGCTTCTGTAAAACAGGAAAAAAAAGTTACAATAGAACTTGTGGAGTAAAACAAAATATAATCTAATTTTTTTTTAATAGTCAACAAACAAATAATAATGAATAATAAAATGGATGATGAAGTTTTTTATGTAGACGATTTGCTTGGATTAAATGTTTTTTCCGAAGATAAAAAAAAATTGGGGGTTATTACCCGGGTTTGGAAAACAGCAGGTAATGATGTATATGTTGTAAAGAACGATAAGAAAGAAATACTTGTTCCCGCATTAAAAAAAGTGGTGAAAAAAATAGACCTGGATAAAAGGGAAATGATAATTTATCTTTTAGAAGGATTAGATGAGTTATAAAAATAAATTGATATTTGATGTTTTGACTACATTTCCGGATATGTTTACCGGCCCTCTTACTGAAAGCATTATTAAACGGGCTCAGGAAAAGAAAATTGTACAAATAAATTTACATAATTTAAGAAATTATACGACAGATAAACATTGTTTTACCGATGACTATGCTTATGGGGGCGGGGCAGGGATGATTATGAAGCCCGAGCCCATTTTTTACGGGGTCGAAAAAATATTAGCTGAACGGACTAAGGGGAAAAAAAAGATAAAACCGAATGATATTCGTATAATTCTGATGTCTCCCCAGGGGAAACAATTTACTCAGGGATTGGCAGAAGAATTAAAAAGTGTAAAATGCCTGATTTTAATTTGTGGCCATTATAAAGGGGTGGATGAGCGGGTTAAGACATTAATTACCGATGAAATTTCAATTGGGGATTATATTTTGACCGGTGGAGAATTACCGGCAATGGTGTTAATTGATGCAGTGACACGTTTAATTCCTAAAGTGGTAGGGAGACAGGAATCAGTAAAGAAAGATTCATTTTCGGGGCGATTACTTGATTATCCTCATTATACACGACCGGAATCTTTTAGAAATTTGAAAGTGCCGGCAGTTCTTTTGTCCGGAAATCATAGCCGGATAAAAGAATGGAGAAAGACTGAAGCATTAAAAAATACTTTTGCTCAAAAACCGGGACTTTTAGAGAAAATTAGAAAAAGCAAAGAAGAAAAGAAAATATTAGCAGGGTTTAAATTAACTTCGAAAAAAAGAATAAAGAATAATGAAAAATAAAAACTAATTTTCATTTAAAAAAAAGGAGTGGGAAAATGAGTTTAATAAGAACAATAGAAAAGAACGTATTAAAGGAAATGTTTAAAGAAAATATTCCTTCTTTTAAGTCCGGGGATAGATTAAAGGTACATATAAAAGTGGTTGAAGGTGAAAATAAAAGAATTCAGATTTTTGAAGGGGATGTGATTTGTCGAAAAAATCAAGGGTTAGGCAGCACTTTTACTGTACGAAAAATATCCGGGGGAATAGGGGTGGAAAGAACTTTTCTTCTTCATTCTCCTAATTTGGATAAAATCGAAGTAGTTAGAATTGGGAAGGTAAGGAGAGCAGCTCTTTATTATTTGAGGAAGAAAATCGGTAAAGCTGCCCGAATCAAAGAAAAGAAATAAACCCGGTAAATTAAATGAAAAAATTCCTGGAATTATTTGTTTTTGACCGGAAAATAAGGCAAAAAGGGTTTCAATTGTTGGCTGGTTGTGATGAGTCGGGGCGGGGACCTTTAGCAGGTCCTTTAGTGGCGGCAGTGGTAATATTACCGGCCGGTTTGTATATTCAGGATTTAAACGATTCTAAAAAAGTAACTGCAAAAAAAAGGGAAAAATTATTTCAGATTATTTCCACTCATTGTCTTGGTCTGGGAATTTCAATTGTTGATGAAGAAACAATTGACCGATTAAATGTTTTTAATGCTACCTATTATGCTATGAGACAGGCTTTTAATAATATGAATTTTGTGCCTGATTGTTTATTAGTTGATGGGAATAATATTGTTTCAGGAATAGATGTTTATCAGGAGAGTATTGTCGGTGGTGATGGAAAGAGTGCTGTTATTGCCGCAGCTTCTATTGTGGCTAAAGTAACAAGGGATAGAATTATGAGAGAGATGGACAGTAAATATCCCGGTTATGATTTTGCCCGCAATAAAGGGTATGGAACAAAAAGTCATATGGAAGCCATTGGCAAATATGGTCCTTGTGTTATACATCGTAAAACTTTTCAACCGGTAAAGGGTTTAATATGGGAGACAAACACTTACAATTTGGCAGGGATGGAGAAAAAATAGCGGTAGAATATTTACGTAAACAAAAATACAAAATAATTTGTGAAAATTATTGTTCAAAGCTGGGGCAAATAGATATTATTGCCCGGGATGAAGATACAATTGTCTTTGTAGAGGTTAAACGCAGGACTTCTAATTGGTTTGGTTTTCCTCAGGAAGCAATAGATAAAAAGAAACAAAATAAAATAGCAAAATCTGCCTTGTGTTATATTAAAAAAAAGAAAATTGCTCATAATAATTTGCGGTTTGATGTGGTTTCTATTTGTGGTAATACGGTGGATTTAATAAAAAATGCTTTTCCTTTAGATAAAAAATATATTTATTAAATTTTTTAAAATATTTTTTATTTCCTGCCATATTTATTCTGCAACATAAAAATGGATGCTGCTGATATTTTTGAGAAAAAGGATATTCAATGTTTGATACTCATGCCCATTTATCCAGTAAAGATTTTAATGAAGACCGGGAAAAAACCATAAAAGAAGGAATAAAAAATGGTGTTACCGGAATGATTTGTCTTTATTCCGATTTTAAAGAAGAGAATCTGGAAGATTTTTTTAAATTGATTGAAAAACATAATTTTATTTATGGAGCAATTGGTATTCATCCTCATCAGGCGGTAATTTACAACGAAATCCGGCAAAGTTTTGAAGATTCATTAAAAAGACCGGAAATAATTGCTGTGGGGGAAATAGGTCTGGATTATTATTATAAAAATTCTTCTCCGGTTGTTCAAAAGGAAGTTTTCCGAAAACAGTTACGATTAGCTAAATTATTTAAATTGCCGGTGATTATTCATAGCCGGGATTCAATGGAAGATACGTTGCAAATAATCAAAGAGGAAAAAATTAGTTCCGGGGTAATGCATTGTTTTTCCGGCAATAAGGAGGAATTAAAGGAGTGTTTGGGTTTGGGTTTTTATATTTCTCTTTCGGGGATAGTAACTTTTCCTAAGGCGAAAATGATGAAAGAAATTGCCGGATTAATTCCAATAAATAGATTGTTGTTAGAGACGGATGCTCCTTATCTTGCTCCCCAACCGGTAAGGGGAAAAAGAAATGAACCCTCTTTTATAAAACATACCTATGGGGAAGTTGCTTTAATTCGGGGGATTTCTTTGTCAGAGTTGGAAAAGAGTACTCTTCAGAATGTTAAAGACCTGTTTAATATTTAAGGGTAATGAGAAAAAAATGATAAATAATTTCCCCCTTTGAAAAAGGGGGTTAGGGGGATTTAGATAAAAGACAGATGACAGAAAGTTATAAATTAAAAGTTATTAGTTGAAAAGTTTGAAAAACAGTCCATAGTCGACAGGCAAAGACTTATTTAAAAATAAAAGGGAAAAAATGAAAATAATGAATACTGAGATTAAAATTGTTCAGAAGAATATATTTAAACAGTCTGTAGAGGCAATAGTGGTTTTTACCGATAACGATTTAGTGTTAAATAAGAAAGAAATATCTTTTATTCGGAAGGGGAATGTTTTTGCCGGGATTAAGAGAAAAATTATTGGGGGTAAAGCTATAGCCTTATCGATAGATAAGTTACCGATTAAATATGTGATTTGTGCCGTTCTTGGAAAAAAAAGTTTTGAAATTGATAAAGAGAAGATAAAGCTTGCTATAAGGGATATTTTAAAGATAGCAGAAGAAAAGAAAATTAATTCCATTGCTTTTTCGGTTTTATGGCTTCAAGAAAAAATATCTTTAAAAGATTTTTCCCGGATAATGATTAGGGAAATATCAACGTATTTAGAAAAGAAATCTTTTTTAAAAGAAATTGTTTTTATTCTTCCGGATAAAAAAAGTTCTTTTTTCTTCAGGGAATTAGTAGCTGATTGTATCGGTTATATAGAAAGGGAAAAAGGGACATATCCCATTCCTACGGTGGATATTATCATTGAGTTGAAAGAAAAGATAGTTTTAATCAAAAGGAAAAATCCTCCTTATGGTTGGGCAATTCCCGGGGGATTTGTGGAATATGCTGAAAGTTTGGAAGCGGCTGCAACCAGGGAAGCAAAAGAGGAAACGAACTTATCTTTGCAAAATCTTTTTCAATTTCACACTTATTCTAACCCTGGCAGGGACCCCAGATTTCATACTATTTCTACGGTTTTTATTGCTCAGGGAAAGGGAAATCCTGAAGCGAAAAGCGATGCTCTGGAATTGGGGATATTTAACCTGCAAGATTTACCCGGAAAATTTGCGTTTGACCACAAAAAAATAATTAAGGATTATTTTAATTTCAAAAAAACAGTTCTGATTTATAGTAAGGATACAGATTAAAGAGAGATAAAGGTTGGGGTAGTGTAAAAAATTAGATGAAAGAAATGGCAAATAATTTCCCCCTTTGAAAAAGGGGGATAGGGGGATTTAAGACTATTTGTGACGAAGGGGCGACTCTTGGTCGCCCGAAAGGTTTGAAGGGTGGGCAAGCCCACCCCTACGCGAAAAATTTGCTAAGTCGTTCAAAACACATTTCACCTTTTTCAAAGAGGGGAGGACGACGGGAACACAAAACTAAACAAATATTCCCGTTAACAAATTATATGAATTATAAACTAAATGTCAAATACTTTTGACAATACCAATGTTAGTAATAGAATGGCCGGAATGAAGATTAATGATATAAGCAGGAAGAAAGAAATTTTTTCCTGGGCAATGTATGATTTTGCCAACTCAGCATTTGCTACAACGATTTTGGCCGTGGTTTTTAATGTTTATTTTGCCACGGTGGTGGTAGGAGTAGGAGGGGTAAGAATTTTAGGGTTTAATCTGCCCGGTGATGTGCTTTGGGGATATGTAGTTTCTTTTTCGATGATTTTAGTTTGTTTGAGTAGTCCTATCCTGGGAGCAATAGCTGATTTTTCGCGAACGAAAAAGAAATTCCTGTTTTTTTATTGTTGTCTGGGTAGTTTATTTACCGCATTATTATTTTTTGTGCGGCAGGGAGATTATATTGTCGCAATAATTTTCTTTGTTGTAGCCAATCTTGGATTTTCCGGAGGAAATGTATTTTACAATGCCTTCCTTCCGGAAATTAGTAATAAGAAAAATGTAGGAAGAATTTCCGGTTTGGGTTGGGCGTTGGGATATTTAGGAGGGGGATTGTGTCTTCTCCTTAATTTAGGAATGATTCAAAGTCCTCAATTATTTGGTATTCCGGAGAAAAATTTTTTACCGGTAAGAATAAGTTTGTTAAGTGTGGGGGTTTGGTGGATTTTATTTGCTTTACCTATTTTTTTCTGGACAAAAGAAGAAAATAAGAGTCAGTCTGTTCGATCTTTATTAAGCTATATAGATACTGGTTTTAGCAGGCTTAAGTCTACTTTTAAAAAAATAAAAAATTACAAACAGCTTACCAGATTTCTAATATCATATTTAATTTATAACGATGGAATTCAGACTGTAATTGTAATGGCGGCTGTTTTTGCCGGTAAGGAATTAGGAATGCTTCAGGGAGAGATAATTAAATGTTTTCTCCTAATTCAGGGGGTTGCTTTCCTGGGAGCACTTTTATTTGGATATTTAGCAGATAAAATAAATATAAAAACTTCTTTGGTTATAACCCTTTTTATTTGGTGTGCGGTAGTTGTTTGGGCTTTTTTTATACGTTCGAAAATGGAATTTTGGATTTTGGGTTGTGTGGTAGGTCTTATTCTGGGAGGCAGTCAATCAGCCAGCCGTTCTCTTTTTTCGGTTTTTATCCCTTCGGAAAACAGTGCTGAATTTTTTAGTTTTTTTGCCATAAGCGGTAAATTTTCCAGTATCCTGGGCCCTTTTGTTTATGCACTATTAGGACAGATTTTTAATTCAAGCAGGATTTCGATTTTATCCCTTTTGGGGTTTTTTCTGGTAGGATTGTTTATTTTGTACTTTGTGGATGAAGAAAAAGGGTTTTTAGAAAGTAAAAATTCTATTTTATGAGAATAAATATTGATACTTCTTCCCATTTCAAATACTTGACCTTTGATATTAAAAATGATATAATCCATTAATATGCGAAAATATTCTCATCGAAAAAAAGAAAATGCAGCAGGAATTTTAAATAAGGAAAAAATTCCGGCCCATATTGCTATTATAATGGATGGTAATGGAAGATGGGCTCAGCAAAAAGGATTTCCCAGGTTTTTGGGTCATAGAAAGGGAGCCGAAAGGGTCAAAGAAATAGTTAAAAGTTGTCGTAATATAGGGGTTAGTTTTTTAACCCTTTATGTTTTTTCTTCGGAAAATTGGTCTCGTCCGGCAAAGGAAATAAAGGTATTAATGGTTTTGTTAAGGGAGTTTCTTCTAAAAGAGGAAAAAGAGTTTAAAAAGAACAGGGTTAAATTGATTGTCTCCGGAAAAACTGACCAGCTGTCTTCTAAGACGCAAAAAATATTGGAAAAAGTAATGAAAGCGACTGACTCTGATTCTTTTGAGATTGTTCTGAATTTAGCTCTGAATTACGGTGGACGGGAGGAAATAGTAGAAGCAACTAAGAAAATTGCAGCCGATGTTTTGGCGAAGAAATGCCGGTTGTCAGAAATAGATGAGGGATTTTTTAAAACTTATTTATATAGTGCTGATTTACCGGATCCGGATTTGTTGATTCGAACAGGAGGGGATATGAGGATTTCTAATTTTTTGCTCTGGCAGATTGCTTATACTGAAATACACATAACTTCTGTTTTATGGCCGGATTTTTCTAAAGACAATTTAATTGAAGCAGTAATGGTTTATCAAAAAAGAGAGAGAAGGTTTGGAGGGGTCTAAGAAATGGGTTTAATGAAAAGGACAATAACCGGCTTAATAGCTATTCCGATATTACTTTTAATTATTTGGTGGGGATATTTTCCCTTTTTGTTTCTGGTTTGTGGAATAGTAGCCTTAGCCTTATCAGAGTTTTATAACTTAGCTCAACGGCAGAATTTTAAGCCATTTAGGTTTGGGGGTACTGTTTGTGGAGTGTTGTTGGTAATTTTGATTTTTTTAAATGACGCTAAATTTGGTATAACAGTCGGGGGGGAAGAAAATAGTTTACTGATTACTTCTTTCTTATTACTTTTCTTCACTATAAGAATAATTAAAGGCGAAATAGCAGGAACTATTTCTGCTATTGGGATAACACTTTTAGGTGTTTTTTATGTGGCCTGGTTTTCCGGATATTTAATTTTGATAAGAAATTTCAGGCCTTATGGCATGCAATATACTTATATTTTATTTCTTACTATCTGGATTTTAGATACGGCGGCTTATCTTGTAGGTATGAAATATGGTCGGCATAAACTGGCAAAATCAGTAAGTCCTCATAAGACGATAGAAGGTTCGATTGCCGCTATGATTTTTGCACAAATAACTCTTTTTATTACCAAGTGGTGTTTTTTTGGTTCATTGCGATATTGGGATTGTTTCATTATTGCTTTGATTTTGGGAATAGGGGCACAATTAGGGGATTTAGGTGAATCTTTGATAAAGAGAGATGCGGGAGTAAAAGATTCGGGAAATCTTTTGCCGGGGCACGGAGGTGTTTTGGATAGATTTGACAGTTTCTTTTTTGCTGCTCCGTTATTGTATTACTACCTTCGTTTTTTTGTGGAACATAATTAATGGTAATGTCAAAAGAAATGGTAAATAATTTCCCCCTTTGAAAAAGGGGGGTAGGGGCACTAGTGTCCGGTTGTTTCTGGGCTGATCTTTGAAATATATAATAAAATCAACAAGTTTTAGCGAAAATAAAATTTTATGATTTGAATTTACTTTTTCATTTATGCAATAATAATTATTAAATCTATTTGGCCGGAGGCATAAATGAACATTGGAAAATCTATTTTCGCTCAACTCATGGAATTTATACCACATTACGAATTTAGTAAATGTGTAAAAAAATATCAAGGTAATTATAAAGTACATAAGTTCGCATGTTGGGAACAATTCCTATGTATGGCATTTGCCCAACTTACTTATAGAGAAAGTCTTCGTGATATTGAAGCTTGTCTTCGTTCAGCGAAACAGAAACTTTATCATCTTGGCATTAAAAGCAAAATATCTCGTAGTACTCTTGCTAACGCTAATGAAAGAAGAGATTGGCGTATTTATCGAGACCTTGGATATTCTCTTATTCAACGCGCTAATAAACTTTATTCAGGTAAAGACTTTGCCATATCTTTAAAGAATGTAGTGTATGCATTAGATGCTACATCTATAGAACTTTGCGTATCTCTTTTTCCTTGGGCTGCATATTGTAAAAAACAAGCAGCTATTCAAATGCATACATTATTAAATTTACGAGGGAATATCCCTTCAGTAATTGTTATTACAGATAAAAAATTCTCTGAGCGAAAAATTCTCGACGAATTAATCATAGAACCAGGAGCTATATACATACTAGATCGAGGCTATACTGATTATGCTCGTTTTTATTCTATACACCAAAATCAAGCATATTTTTTGACACGAGCTAGAATAAATTTTAGTTTCAAAAGATTGTATTCTCTAAAAGTTGATAAAACAACTGGAATACAATGTGACCAAGTTGTTTGTATAAAACATTATAATTGTAAAAAATTGTTTCCAGACAAATTACGCCGTATAAAATATACTGATTTAAAAACAGGCAAACATTTAGTTTTTTTAACGAATAATATGAATCTACCAGCAAAAACAATTGCAGATTTATATCGCAGTCGTTGGCAAATAGAATTATTTTTTAAATGGATAAAACAACATTTAAGAATAAAAGCTTTTTATGGACGAACTGAAAATGCTGTAAAAACACAAATTTGGATAGCTACATCAATTTATGTGCTTATAGCAATTGTGAAGAAAGAACTTAAACTGGAATTAAATCTCTACACAATTCTACAGATTTTAAGTGTATCCTTATTTGAAAAAGTACCGATTTTACAAGCACTTTCTGATTTTGATTGTCAAAGAACAAGTCACGATTCCCAAATGTCCTTATTTTAAAGGCGAAAACAACCGGACACTAGTGGGGGTAGGGGGATTTATTTAGGGTGTTAAAATCCAAAATCACCCAAAAACCTTGCATTTTTGGTTGCATATAAATTTTTCAGTAAGCCTTGATTACACAGATATTGGAAAGATTACACCAATTTTGTTGTCTGGGTTTAATCTGTGAAATCAAGGGCTGCTGAGTTTTTTCAGCAGACCCTAATTATTGACAGAGAGGAATTATGAAAAAAATTTCTATTTTGGGATCTACAGGTTCAATAGGAGTAAATACTTTAAAGGTAATAAAATCCCTGGGTGAAGGATATAAGGTTGTTGGCTTGTCCGCTCGGCGAAACGTTAATTTATTGGTTAAACAAATTAAAGAATTTAAGCCGGAAATAGTTGCTTTGATGGATGAGGAAAAAAGTAAAGAATTAGAAAAAAAACTCTCCGGGGTTAAGTATCAACCGGCACATATTTTTTATGGTCTTGACGGGTTAATTAAAGTAGCAACTTATAAAAGGAGTAATTTTTTAGTTTCTTCTTTAGTCGGAGCTGTGGGTTTGATTCCTACTCTGGAAGCGATAAGAAAAAAAAAGACTATTGCTTTAGCTAATAAAGAAATATTAGTTATGGCCGGGGAAATTATCATCAGGGAAGCGTTAAAATATAAAACCCAAATACTTTCTTTAGATAGTGAACATAGTGCTATTTTTCAATGTCTTAGAGGGGAAAAAAAGAAGGAAATAAAAAAAATAATTCTTACTGCTTCAGGGGGTCCTTTTTATCATTTTTCTCCCCAAGCCTTAAAGAAGGTAACGGTGGCGGAAGCATTGAATCATCCTACCTGGTCTATGGGGAAAAAGATTACTATTGATTCGGCTACGTTAATGAATAAAGGGTTGGAATTAATAGAAGCTCATTACCTCTTCGGTATTGATATAGAAAAAATTAAGATATTGGTTCATCCTCAAAGCATAATTCATTCTATGGTGGAATTTATTGATGGGGCGGTCATTGCTCAATTGGGAATTACTGATATGCGATTGCCGCTTCAATTTGCTTTGACTTATCCCCATCGCCGGAAAAACAATTTTCCTGCTTTAAGTTTGGAAAAATTGGGTTCTCTTACTTTTGCTAATCCGGATTTTAATCGATTTCCCTGTTTACATTTAGCAATTAAAGCAGCCCGTAAGGGTGAAAGCATGCCTACGGTATTAAATGCTGCCAATGAGATAGCTGTTGATGCTTTTTTAAATAAAAAAATCAAGTTTATGGATATTCCTGTTTTAATTCAGTATACAATGAATAAACACAAATTAATTACAGGTCCGACCCTGGAAGATATTTTATCAGTAGATTCCTGGACCAGGAATAAAATAAAGGAGGCAATAAATTGATTTCTGTTTTAGCGGTTTTATTTACTTTTAGTGTGGTTATATTTTTTCATGAATTAGGTCATTTTTTAGTGGCTAAGAAATTTGGGGTTTGGGTAAAGACTTTTTCATTGGGTTTTGGCCCGGAACTTTTAGGTAAAACTATAAAAAATACAAGGTATCGCCTGTCTCTGATTCCTCTTGGAGGATATGTAAAAATGGCAGGAGAAGATCCGGGAGAAAAAAAAGAAGGGGTTAAAAGTGAATTTCTTTCGCAATCATGGGGAAAGAGGATTCTGATTGTTCTTGCCGGGCCGGTAATGAATTTTTTATTAGCGATAGTGATTTTTTCTTTAGTTTTTTATATTTGGGGACAACCGCAGATAGTGAAAGAACCAATAATTGGTGAAGTTTTAGAAGGTTTTCCTGCTCAGGAAGCAGGTATAAAAAAAGGGGACAGGATTATTAGTATAGATGGGAAAGAAATTACTGAATGGGAAGGAGTCGTAAAAGGTGTTCATCCTAGTATGGGAAAAACATTACATATAAAGATTTTACGCGAAAACAAAGAGATAGAATTTTTAGTTGTACCTCAGATAGACCAGGAGAGAGATGTAGCTTTAATTGGAATTACAGCTAAAGTTGAGATGAAAAAAATAGGTTTTTTCCGCTCTTTTTTTGAAGGAACAAAACAGACAATTATGTGGATTGTTTTTACCTTAAAATCCATTGGTTTAATGTTTACCAAAATAGGTGGGGTTAATCTTTCCGGCCCTTTAGGTATCGGACAAATAGTAGCAGAAGTATCCAAAACCGGTTGGGAAAATTTCCTTTCGTTAATAGCCTTAATTAGTCTTAATATTGGCTTATTTAATCTCTTTCCTATTCCTATTTTAGATGGTGGACAGATGGTATTTTATTTATGGGAAGGGTTAACCGGAAAGCCGTTAAGTGAGAAGAAAATAAGAATTGCTCAAATGGTAGGCCTTAGTATTTTAATGGTAATTTTTGTTTTTGCTATGCAATGTGATATATCCAGATGGAGAAACGGGTGGGGAAAATAACACGCAAGATAAAAATAGGGAAACTTGATATTGGAGGAGGTAGGCCTGTTTTAGTGCAGTCAATGACTAAAACAGATACCAGGAATGTTACCTCTACAGTAAAACAAATAAAAGATCTGGAAAAAGTGGGTTGTGAAATAGTGCGGGTGGCAATTCCTGATATGGCTGCAGCAAAAGTATTAAGTAAAATAAAGGATAAAATAAATATTCCTTTAGTTGGTGATGTTCATTTTGATTACCGTTTGGCTTTGGAAGCGATTGCTCAGGGAGTGGATAAACTAAGATTGAATCCCGGAAACATAACTAAAAAAGAAGAGATTGGAAAGATAATAAAAGCAGCTAAAAAGCGAAAGATACCTATAAGAATAGGAATTAATTCCGGTTCTTTAGAGAAAAACATCTTAAAAAAATATGGAAAAGTTACTCCGGAAGCAATGGTGGAAAGTGCTTTAGGCTTTGTCAGAATTTTTGAGAATTTATCGTTTTTTGATATAGTGCTTTCCTTAAAAGCTGCAGATGTTCCTACTACCATAAAAGCATACGAATTAATTTCCCGAAAATGTGATTATCCTCTTCATCTGGGAATTACCGAAGCAGGAACCCCTTTTTCCGGCACAATAAAATCAGCAGTAGGAATAGGGACCTTACTTTTTAAGGGGATCGGAGATACTATCCGGGTATCACTCACCGGTAATCCCCGGGAGGAAGTGAAGGTAGGTTTTGAAATTTTAAAAAGCCTGGGTTTGCGTCAATATGGCCCCACAATAATTTCCTGTCCTACCTGTGGCCGATGTAAGATACCTTTAATAAAAATTGCACAAGAGGTGGAAAAAGGCCTGGCACAGATTTATAATTTTAAATCACCGGCTTTAATTAAATCTATACAAATTGCTATTATGGGATGTATAGTTAATGGTCCGGGAGAAGCAAAGGAAGCGGATATCGGAATTGCAGGGGGCCAACATTTTGGGATTTTGTTTAAAAAAGGAAAAGTTATTAAAAAAATTCCGCAAAAAGATTTATCCAAAGAATTATTAAAAGAAATAAAAAAGCTTATAAACATTTAATTGAAAAGTAATTTTTAATAAGGAGAAACAAGTTATGCGCTTTAGTAAAATTTTATTACCTACGTTAAAAGAAGTTCCTGCCGAAGCGGAAACAATTAGCCACAAACTTATGTTACGTGCCGGATTAGTGCGTAAATTGGTTACCGGGGTATATGTGTATCTTCCTTTGGGCTTTAAAATCTTAGAAAAAATAAAAAAAATTGTCCGTGCAGAAATGAATAAAATTGGCGGACAGCAAATGATGATGCCCGCAATTCATCCTGTGTCTTTATGGAAGGAAAGCGGCCGCTGGGATTTATTTTCTCCGGTGATGTATCGTCTTCTGGATAATGAAGGTAGAGGAAATACTGTTTTGGGTGCCACTCACGAAGTAATAATTACTAATTTAGTCAAAAGAGAAATACAATCTTATCGTCAGCTTCCCCAACTTTTTTATCAGATTCAGACCAAATTTCGCAATGAACTTCGCCCCCGTTTTGGTCTTATTCGCTGTCGTGAATTTACGATGATGGATGCTTATTCTTTTCATTCCACGCAGAAAAGTCTGGACGAAACTTATTCCGCTGTGTATGAGGCACATAAAAGGATTTTTGACCGTTGTGGGTTAAGCTATAAGATAGTAGAAGCGGATAGCGGCCCTTTCGGAGGTAAAGTTTCACACGAATATATGGTTTTGTCTGATTCCGGTGAAGACAAGATTTTAATTTGTGAAGCTTGTGGTTATGCTGCTAACATAGAAAAATTAGCAACGCAAAGTAATTCTATGACAACCAATAAAGAGGAAAAAAAGCAATTACCTTTAAAAGAGGTAGAAACTATTAATATGAAAACAGTAGAAGAAGTTGCCCGTTTTTTAAAAGTGAAGTCCCGGGATTTAATTAAAACTCTGGTTTATCAAAACCAGGAAGAAAAGTTGTTAGTTTTAATACGGGGGGATGATGAATTAAATGAAGTAAAACTTAAAAATTACCTGAAGTCTTCTCAGTGGACTCTGGCTGATGAGGAAGTGGTTAGGAATTTAACTAATGCTCCCTGCGGTTTTGCCGGTCCGGTGAAAATAGAAGGGGTAAAAATTATTGCCGATTATAAAATAAAAGAAATGTGCAATGCCGTAACCGGAGCCAATAAAGAAAATTATCATTTAATAAATGTTAATCCGGGTAGAGATTTTACGGTAGATGAATATCTGGATTTAAGAACAGTAAGGGAAGGTGAACCCTGTCCGAAATGTAAGGGCAAATTTATGTTGAAAACCGGGATTGAAATAGATCACATTTTTGATCTGGGAACAACGTATAGTCAGGCTTTGGGAGCTAATTTTCTTGATGACAAAGGAGTGGAAAAACCCTTGATTATGGGATGTTACGGCATTGGTATTTCCCGGCTGATTAGTACAATAATTGAACAAAATTGTGATGAAAAAGGAATTATCTGGCCTTTTGAGATTGCTCCTTATAAAGTATTAATTGTAGCTTTGAATTATTATGACCAAAATGTAAAATCTGTGGCAGATAAACTATATAGTGAATTTATTGATTTAAAAGTGGACGTGCTTTTAGATGACCGGGAAGAAACCCCGGGAGTAAAGTTTAAGGATGCTGATTTGATCGGAATCCCCATAAAAATAGTAATCGGGAAAAAAGGATTAGCCGAAGGCAAAGTAGAGATACAAGAACGCAAAACAAATAAAACAGAAAAAGTGAACATAGAAGAAATAAAAAACAAAATTCTTTCTTTGATATTGTCATTTAATACATAAGATTCAGGATACAGGATTCACGATTCAGGATTCACGATACAGGATTCACGATAAAAAAATTACAGATTGCAATGTTTATCCTCTCCCTTGAGGGGAGAGGACTAAGGTGAGGGTGAGATTACAAACAGGATGCAGAATACAGGATTC
>JAUVLC010000128.1 GCA_030595925.1 Clostridia bacterium
AACTACAGTTGTAGGTATTACCAGTTATAAAACCGTAACTGTCTGGGTAGAGGCTATGGATTCTTCGTTATTGCGGACAGTAACAATTGAAACAATTATTTCAGAACCTTAAATAAAAGAGATGAAAAAAATGATAAAAAAGAAAAATACAGGATTTACTTTGATTGAGACGATGGTTACTCTTGCTATTTTAGGGTTGGTTATGTTAGCAATTACTTCTGTATATAAGGGTAGTACAATGCTCTGGATAAAGACCGATCAGCAAAGAGATGTTCAGCAAAATGCCCGGATTGCTCTTCAACAAATGATTAGAGAGATACGACAAACGGGATATGTGTTTGGAAATACGGATATAGGTAGTGGGGGAAATGGTCCGGCAATTGATACGGCTGAAGTTAATAAAATTAGTTTTAGTGCTGTGGTTAGGGATATAAATGGTGATGGGGTTAAGGATAATGATCTGGATTGGTCGGTTAATGTCGATACGGAAACAATTACTTTTTCGATTCCTTTCGGTACTACAAAAATTCAAAGACATTCCGTAAGAGCTGGTGGAATAACAGATAATAAGGATTTTACTTTTCCTGCGGTAAAAGTAACAGGTCTTGTTTTTAATTATAAGGATGCGGAAGGGAGTGTTTTAGCTGTTCCGGTTGTTGGTGATATTCGGTATGATATTCGTTATATTGAAATTGTTTTAACTGTAAGCAAGGGAGTAGGGCAGGAAAATTCTGCGGCAGGAAAAGAAATTTTTATTTTAAAAGGAGGGGTAAGCCCTCCTAATTTAAATTAAAAACAAATTAGAAAGGAAATAAACATGGCTGACGAAAAAGGGAAATATAAAAGGAAGGTTAAACTTATAAAAATAAAGTTCCAGATGAGATTTGTTATCATTATGTTATTATTGATGTTTTTGACCGGGCTGGTTGTATCCTGGGGAACTTATTGCTTGGATAGAGCGATAGTTAATCAATTAGTAGAAGTTAATGTTTTTAAAACCTTGATGATATCCTGGATTTTACTGCTTTTCGTTATCGGAATGGGACTTAGTATTTTGGTATCCCACAGGGTTGCCGGGCCTATTTATCGGTTTGAAAAAATTTTTGATAAATTATTGGAAGGGGATTTAAAGCAAAAAGTATTTTTACGAAAAAATGACGAATTGCAAGAACTGGCGGAAAAAATAAATGGTGTAATTGAATTTATGAGCGATGAAATTGTAAAAGGAAGAGAGAATGTAGAATTAATTAGTAAAGAAATAGGAAAGATTGATGAAAATATTTCTAAAAAGCCGTTTGCTAATGAAGAACTTGTTAAAATAAGTAATTCCTTAAAAGATATTAAGGAACGAATAAAAAAAATTAATACTGCGTTTATCATATAAAGAATTAATACAATTAAAAGTTTAATAATTTCTCCCCTTAAGAAGTATTTTTCCTCTTGACAATCTCATGATTTTTCTTTTACATTATAGGAATGTTTTTGAATTAAGAGCTAATTTTTTTAGAAAACTCCTGTATAATTTATCTTGACAAACCTTAAGAACGGTGCTATTTTTATAAAGAAGGAGTAGTAGAATATAAGTTCTTTTACAATATCCATCCCGATAAAGGCAAACTACTTGTAAGGGTAGGGCGCAAAGTTACGGATCTGCCGCTAAGTAATGGTAGAAAGCCGGGTTACCGAAGGTAAATGGAAAATTAAAAGGGAAGTTTTCTAAACCGGGTTATCCGTAGATATAAATGGATTAAGCCGGTTTTTTTCTTTACTCATTATTGTAATTAACCGGTTGCAAAATCATAAAATAAAAGGAGGGAAAAAAATGGATAAAAAAAATCTATTTTTATTAACGGAGAAAGGCATGATTTTACCTCTGGTTGTTTTAATGGTATTAGTTTTAATTCCTGTAGGAATGGGTTTAGCCAGTTTAACTAAAATAGAAACACAGGCAACAGTAAAAGCAAAAGGTACAATACGGGCACTTCAGGTGGCTGATGCCGGAATAAAAAGAGCAATGGCCGAAGTAACTAATGATCCTGATTATGAGGGGTTTAGTTCTTTTTCTTCGGAATCGGTAGGATCTGTGGCTAGTTTATCTTCCGGACAGTATTCTATTGGTGTTTCTACTCCGGGAACTATTCCTCCCGGAGAAACTGCTGTATTGCCGGATGAACGATATAAGATAAGTGCTATTGGGTATGTGCCTAACGTGATTAATATACAGGAAAAAAGAAAAATTGTTGTTATTGCTGAGCGGACAAATTTTTGTCCTTTTGATTTTGCGATTACTGCAGGTGCCGGGGGGGTTGATCTTTCCGGAGGTTGTATAATAACAGGGGATGTTATTACCAGCGGGAGCGTTATATGTCCGGAGAATGTTACCGGAACGGTTAATGAAAATGAGGCTGACGTAGATGATTTTGAAGTTCCTGAGATGCCGGCAGTGTTTGATACTGATTTGGGAGTTGTAGATCTTAGTGGAAATACTTCTGTTTCTTTAGATCCTGGAATTTATGTTTGTAGTTCTATCAATATCGTGGGGACTGCGGAGATCGTTTTAAACACAACGCCGGGTGGGCCGCCTGTAATTATATATTGTTCCGGTGATATTAATGCCGGCGGTACAGGTTTTGTGAATACAGGGGCAGATTCCAATACATTTTTCATTTATGGAGCAGGGCCTATTGGTAGTTCAATAGTTCTTCATGGAACCACGGATCTTTATGCTGCTATATATGCTCCTAATTATGATGCTGCACTGACGGGAACTAGTCTTGCTGATGGGTCAATGAATGTGCATAGTTTTGAAGGTACGGGAACTGCAGATATGGAGTATGATGAGAATTTAGCAGGGGCACCGGGTGGAATAATTAAAACCAAAACATTATCCTGGAGGGAAGAAAAAATTTAATTTTTTAAGGGTTTATTGGAAAATAAAAACCGGGTTACCTGTAGCAAAAAAAATGACTCGGTTTTTTATGGGTATTATATAACTTATAAATTGTAAAAATTAAAAAAATTTTTGTAAAATAATATTAGTGAATGTTTTCTTTTTCCCGGCAACTTAGAAAGAAAGTCAAATTTTTTTCTTGTCAAATAAAGAGTAATCTTGTATATTAAAAACAGGTGAATTTTTATAAATACTTTTTATTAGAAGGGTAATATGATTAAAAAAGAAAGAAGAAAACATTCCAGGTTTCCTATTATTTCTGATTTGGTTGAGCCTATTATGTTAAAGGTTTCTTCCTGTGAGATTAAGGAAGGTGTTCCGGGAATTATGATGGATTTGAGTGCCGGAGGGTTGGTAGTAATTACTTTTATTCCTTTACAGGAAGGATCTTTGCTGAAATTAACTATAAATTTTCCCGGATTAAAAATCGAAAACGCAGAGGGGAAAATAGTTAGAGTGGAAGAAAAGACAGGAACCTATGTTGTGGGTATAGGGTTTTTAAAGTTGAGTAAAGCAGTAAAAGAAAAAATTAACCAGATGGCTAAAGATTTTCACCATTGTAAAATGAGACATCTTAACGGTGAAAAAAATATCTGTTTCAAAGAATGTTCTTATTATTTACTTTGTTCCCAATCCATAAAAGGTCATATGAAAAAGCACAAAAAATAAAAACCAATCTAAACTACCTTTTTTTTAACCGTCTTTAATCTTTGTCTTTAACCAATCTAAACAAATCTAAACCAATGTAATCAACTAACCGTTTTTATTATTTGTTTTTTCAGTTTGTAGTTGCCTCATTTAGAGATTGTTGAAAAATGGTAGCCGACGGCTTCAGCCGGCGAATTTTTTTGCTGATTATTACCAAATATTACCACGTTTTCACGCAAACTAAAGTTTGCGACTACCAAATTTTCTTTTTTCGACAATCTCTTTATGAGGCGTTCTTTAGTTTTTATTCTTTATCTTTGTTTTATTATGTCTGTCATTCCTGCGGAAGCAGGAATCTATAGTTATTTTCTTGTCGTTGACTCATAACTTTCTGTTGTTTTTATCTATGGACTATGGACTTTATTTTCAAACTCCCAATTCCCGACTTCAAATTCCCAAATTTTTTAACTCATAACGATATATTTGCCATTTGGTATTAGCAGTCTTTTATCTTTGTCCGTAATCTATGGACTATCGACTGCGGACTATGGACTGTTGTTTGTTTTTTATACATCAAAAATTATTTGTGCTTGCCAGTGGTAAATTTTACGCTTAGGAAAATGAGTAATTGTTAATTGATGGTAAGTAGCTGCCTTTATTTCCGTATTAATTGTATGTCGGGAAAGATTAATCTTTTCTCCCTGGGCGTAAGCACAAAGATAAGTTTTATTGATTTTTTTCAATTCGAATTTATTAAAAATAATTTTTTTTACATTATAATAATAAAGTAATTCATTTAACCAAATTATGAGAAGTTCTTCGTGGTTGTTCGCTTTTAAATTTATTTTTGTAATAGTTTTTCCGGAAACTTTATTCAAGTCGGTTATAATATTAAGCATCCCCCATGCTGCATTTTTGAATAGGTCTTTTATGTTTTTACCATAAACTACAAATCCTAAATCGGCAGGGTGATTAATCCATTTTAATTTTTTCATTTTTTAATGTCAATGAGACTTAGAGTTTTTTTCTGAAAAAACTCTGTAGTCGAATTGATCCTGCGCTGACCGTAGGGAAGCGAAGGGTATCATTTAATTAAATAAAACTTAGAGTTTTTTTCTGAAAAAACTCTGTAGTCGAATTGATCCTGCGCTGACCATAGGGAAGCGAAGGGCCGCGTGTTTAATTTTCCGCAGCTTGCCGCGGGGGAGATTCATTCTTCCTGACTAATTATTTTAGCCATTCCCACCAAACGGTCGTCTGATTCTAATCTGATTAATCTTACGCCCTGGGTGCTTCGCCCGATGGTGCGGATATTTTTTACTTTTTCCCGAATGACTTTTCCTTTTGCGGTGATGAGCATTATTTCGTCTTCTTTATCTACTTTCTTTATGCCTATTACCTCTCCGTTTTTTACTGTGGTTTTGAGATTAATTACACCTTTACAGGCACGGGAAACAAGACGGTATTCTTTTATTCTGGTACGTTTTCCATAGCCGTTGGAAGTTATACTAAGAAGAGTATCTTCCTCGGACATTATTTCCATACCAATGACCTGATCACCCGGATTTAATTTTATTCCGCGAACCCCTTTCCCTGTTCTTCCGATGGATTTTACTTCTTCGTCTTTGAATCTTATTGCCATTCCTTTTTTTGTTCCGATAATTACCTGATTTTTTCCGTCACTTAGTTTAGCATCGATTAAAGAATCTCCTTTTTTGAAGTTTATAGCAATAATGCCTTTTTTTCGGGGATTACTGTATTCAGTTAAAGAACTTTTTTTCAAAGTACCATTTTGTGTGGCCATTATCAGGTAACTATCCGGGGTGAATTCTTTTACCGGGATGGCCGCTGCGATTTTTTCTTCACTGGAGGAAAGAGAAATAAGGTTAATAATGGCTTTTCCTTTAGATTGCCTGCTTCCTTCCGGGATTTCATAAACTTTTAGCCAGTAAACCCGGCCGAAATTAGTAAAGAAAAGCAAATAACTATGAGTGGAAGTAATGAAAATGTCTTCGACAAAATCTTCATCCCGAAGGGTTGTTCCGATAAGCCCTTTTCCTCCCCGGTGTTGCGCACGATACATAGAAAGGGACATTCTTTTTACATATCCGGCATGGGATATAGTAATTACGGTTTCTTCTTCCTGAATTAAATCTTCAATATCCATTTCTATCGATTTGGCTACAATAACAGTTCTTCTTTTATTTTGGTATTTTTCTTTTATAGCGGATAATTCCTCTTTGATAATTGATAATACCTTTTCCGGGTTGGACAAAATAAATTTAAGCTGTTCGATTGCTTTAATTAACTCTAAATATTCCCGGTGAAGCTTTTCTCTTTCCAATCCGGTTAATTGGTGTAGTCTCATGTTTAAGATAGCTTCGGCTTGGAGTTTACTTAAAGAAAAATTTTTCATTAAGGCATTTTTTGCTGTTTCCACATTTTGGGAAGCTTTAATAATTTCGACTATTTTATCTAAATTTTCTAAAGCGATTTGTAATCCTTCTAAAATATGTGCCCGGGCTTCTGCTTTTTTTAATTCGAATTCGGTACGACGGATAACAACTTCCTGTCGGTGTTGAAGATAATAATGGAGCATTTCTTTCAGATTGAGCACTTTAGGCCGGTTGTTTACCAGGGATAACATAATTGTACCAAAGGAAATTTCCAATTGAGTATGCTTGAATAATTGGTTGAGAATAATTTGAGAGTGTGCTTCCCTTTTTAGTTCTATTACCAGCCGGGTTCCTTTCCTATCTGATTCATCCCGTAAATCGGAAATTCCCTCTATTTTTTTATCCCGCACTAATTTAGCAATGTTTTCTATCAGTGTTGATTTGTTGACTTGATAAGGTATTTCTTTAACAATAAGAATTTCTTTACCATTATTATTTTCCTGAATATCTACTTTAGCGCGAAGCTTTATTGTTCCCCGTCCTTTATGATAAGCTTCTTTTATGCCGTTTTTCCCATGAATTGTTCCTCCGGAAGGAAAATCCGGCCCTTTGATTATTTTATTTAGTTCTTTTATTTCAATGGAAGGATTATCAATGAGAGCAAATAAACCATCTATTATTTCCGCTAAATTATGCGGAGGTATATTTGTGGCCATTCCTACG
>JAUVLC010000184.1 GCA_030595925.1 Clostridia bacterium
TTTCTTTTTTTCCCGCCACATCGGGGAGGAACAATTGCACTTAACGCCTCTCCCCATGAACAAGCATAATAATCTGCAATCCACCGCCCTAAAGCAAAAAACTCATCCGATAGCACTGCTTGTTTATCTACTATCTTTAAAATGCTTTTTAATCCATCTCTTTTAAAATCAAATTCTTTAACTTCCGACTCCTTGACAAAATTCAAGACATAGCCTTCTACTTCGCGTCTACCAAAAGGAACAACCACCCTCATTCCTACTTCTACCTTTTCAGACATATCCTGCGGGACAGCATAATAAAATGTTTTTTCCAGAGGAGTAGATAAAATAATATTGATTATTTTTTTTTCTTCCATAGTTATTGAACTCTTTCTTAAACGTGTTTTGCCTTTATTTTCCTCGTCCGGGTGAACACAGGGGTTCACCCCTACAATAACATCTCAATGTTTAACTGTTTTATCTAAATCCCCCTAACCCCCTTTTTCAAAGGGGGAAAAATTATCCCTTTTCTTTTACTATAAACTATGAACTATTTTCTATTTATTATTTATTCATATTTGTTTAATGTTTCATCTGTATGAAATAGATTAATGCCCGGTGCTTTTTAGTTTTTACTACGTTCTTTCATTATTTTTTTCATATCTTCCCAAACGAATTTTTTCAAATTAGAATTGCGTAATAATGCTGCAGGATGATAGGTAGGCATTAATTTACAATTTCCAAAAGAGCAAAATTTACCCCTCAAAACACCAATCGGAGTGGTTATTTCCAAAAGCGACTGGGTAGCATGAGTCCCTAAAGTACAAATAACTTCCGGTTTTATAATTTCTATTTGTTTTAATAAAAACGGCTTACACTGGGCAATTTCTTCCGGACGGGGAGGACGGTCATTACCCCTCTTTTGAGGCTGGCCAGGGTCAATCATCGGATGACATTTAACAATATTAGCAATATATACATCTTCCCTTTTCATTTTCATTGCCTCAATAATATTAGTTAAAAGTTTTCCTGCTCTGCCAATAAAAGGAAGTCCTTTCATATCTTCATCATGTCCGGGTCCTTCTCCGACAAACATCAGCCAGGCCCTGGGATTTCCCGCTCCGAAAACCAGATTCGTCCTGCTTTCACCCAGATTGCACTTCCGGCAATTTTTTAACTTTTTTTCTAATTTTGCTAAAAGATTCTCCGGCACAGTTGAAGATTTTTCCTTTTGAGAAAGTTTAATTTCTTTACTTAAATAAACCTGCCTTTCCCCCTGTTCTTTTTTTTGTTCTAAATATTTTCCGGTCAAAGTAAGAATTTCATTGTACTCCTTTTTCATCTGATTTTTATCCTTTTTCATTATTGAATTGTCTCCTTTTTTATTGTTTGATTTCTTTCCTTAAGCAATACTTCTATAGAATCTATTTCTTCCGGAGAAAGCATTTTCTCTCCCGCAATAACCGTTTCTTTGATTTGAGCAGGATGTCGCGCACCAACAATAGCGGCGGTTACCTCCGAACGCCGCAGTGTCCAGGCAATAGCTATTTGAGCCATAGTTCTACCACTTTTTATAATTAAAGGTTTTAGATTGTCCAATAATTTAATGTTTAAATTTAATTCCGGCTCTTGAAATTGATAATTTTTCTTTTTTCGCCAGTCATCGTTAGATAAATTATCTATTTTATCTCTGGTAAACTTACCGGTAAGCAAACCCGACTGCAAAGGACTGTAGACAATCACCCCAATATGATTATCCGCACAATAATCCAGGATTTCCCCTTCAATATCACGCATCAACATATTATAAAGAGGTTGTAACGATGTTATGGGGTGAATAGACTGCCCTCTTTTTAATTGTCGCAAATCAAAATTAGATACACCGGCATAACGTATTTTCCCTTCTTTGATCAAATCCAACATAAAACTCCATGCTTCTTCTATATCTTCATCCGGATCAGGCCAGTGAATTTGATAAAGATCAATGGTCTCTCTCTTAAGCCGCCTTAGACTTGTTTCTATTTCCTGTCTGATACTTGCCCGTTTTAAACATCCTGAAAGTTTTCTTTTTTCATTCCAGACCAAACCACATTTACTGGCAATTATTACTTCTTTCTGCCCTTTCAGTGCTTTACCGACAACCCCTTCTGCATGCCCCAAACCATATACAGGAGCCGTATCTATCCAGTTTATTCCTAAATCCAAAGCACGCCAAATAGTCGCAATCGACTCTTTATCATCCTGCGGGCCCCACCCATAAGCATACCCACCTCCCCCCAAAGCCCATGTACCTAAACCAATATTCGACAAATAAAGTTCCGTATTTCCTAATCTTTTCTTCTGCATAATTCATTCCCCGTACTCAATTTAACCAACTAAAAATTCCAAATTCAAAACAAAAAACAAGACAGGCACAAAGGCACAAAGTTAAAAGATAAACATTAGTCCATAGTCCACAGTCGATAGTCCATAGACAGAAACAAAGAATAAATACTAAATCCGAAATTCGAAATCCGAAACAAATTCAAAATTCAAAATCCTAAATTCAAAACAAAGACTAAAGACTGGCACAGAAGCACCAAGTTAAAGACAAAAACAAATCCTAAATTTAAAACAAAAAAAATAAAGGTAAAATATGTTTTGAACGACTTAGCAAATTTTTCGCGTAGGGGTGGGCTTGCCCACCCTTTAACAAGCGTTAAAAAAATGGAATTGTCTGAGCAAAGCGAGTTTTTCATTTTTAGCTTGTTTTTGCGTGCCCAAAGGGTAAAATTATGCGTCCAGAGAGAAACATATTTTACCTTTATTTTCCTTGCTCCCGCCTTACTGCCTTTGTGCCTGTCCTTTTCTTTTGTCTTTGTCTTTGTCTTTGTCTTTGTCTTTGTCTTTGTCTTTGTCTTTGTCTTTGTCTTTGTCTTTGTCTTTGTCTTTGTCTTTGTCTTTGTCTTTGTCTTTGTCTTTGTCTTTG
>JAUVLC010000126.1 GCA_030595925.1 Clostridia bacterium
TATTTTACGTGCTCTACCGGATGTTTTAGATATTTTAACGGTAGCAGTGGAAGCAGGGCTGGATTTTAATGCTGCATTAATTAAATTAATTGAATTGGAAGATAAAAATAATCCGTTGGTAAAGGAGATTTTCCAAATGCAGCAGGAAGTTCATGTGGGAAGCAGCCGTGTAGAAGCTTTATACAATATGGCAGTAAGAGTGGATGAGCCGGGTTTATCTGCAGTTTGTTCTTCTTTAATACAGGCAATTAAAATGGGAACAAGCCTTGGGCCGATTTTACGTCTTCAATCGGAACAAATTAGAGTCCAACGTTTTCAAAAAGCAGAAAAATTAGCTGGCGAAGCTCCGGTAAAAATGCTTTTTCCATTAATTTTTTTGATTTTACCAACGGTTTTTCTTGTTTTGTTTATTCCGTTGATTTTGACTTATATATCTAGTGGAATAGATTTTTAGTTTTAGGGTTTTATGTATTAAAAAACTATAAGAATAGAATTTATTGGGGGGATAAGGGATAAAAGAGAATGATTCCTCCTATATGGTTGTTTTCTTTATCTTTAATCATCGTAATTTTTATATTATAGTGTGTCTCGTTTGTTGAATAAAAATCTTTGATTATTTGGTTCGGGTTATTTAAAGCTTTATTTATTATTTTTAAAATATCAGGGTTTTTGAATACATCTAAGATGTGGCAATTTAAAATATTATCTTTTTTTAAATTCAGGATTTTGCAGGCTGAGTTGTTTATAAAAACGATTTTATTATTTGAATCTAATAATAAATTTCCTTCGTTTAGCGTTTTACCTATATTTTTTAGAAATAGATTTATGTTTTCTTTGTGAAGAACTGATTGATTTTTAAAAAAGAGTTGTTCTTCTTTAAAATGTTTGAATATCTGGTTAAATTTTTGTCTGATACAACTAAATTCCCCGACTGATTTTTGATTCAAGGATAGCAATTTTGGAAGAGGAAAATATTCAATAGCGGATTTTAAGTTTTTCAAGGGGGTAATAATAGTAAATTTTAGTATTATCAGAAGCCACAGACCAATGAGTAGTAAAGAAACGAAGATAGTTATATAAATAGTCTTTTTTATGGTTTTCAGCTTTTGATTAATATGCAGACTGGTTGCTTCTATTTGTAAGAGTCCAATAAGTTTGTTCTTTTTTTTAAGAGGAAAAATAATATAAATTCCTTTTTTGTTTTTGTGGATTACGGATTTTCCGGATTTTAAAACTTGTTTTATTTCCGAATCTTGGTATATCTTTCCCCAATGATTTAGTTGGCTGTGGGCAAGTATTTTACCTTCAGGGTTTAGAACCATAGAATAGGAGACGTTCGTGTTTTTAGTTATTTCATTTATGTGTCGCAAAAGTTTGAGATCGTTTTTATCTTCGAGTGCTTTTTCGCAGGAAGGAATGAACTTTTTGCCTGAAGAGAAAATTTCTTTGGTTAATTCTTCAACAAAAATGATTTTTTGTTGATAAAGAGAAAAAGCGGACAGGAAAAATAAAATCGTTCCAATCAGGAAAATAGTAGGAATAATAATTTGCAAAAGAATATTTGATTTTAATTTATTAAGCAGTTCTTTCATTTTGGATTGTTGTTGATAAAATTGTGAAAAGAATGATTTTATTGATTTTATAGAACGAATATAGCAAATTTTTTTCTAATTAGCAAATAGTTTATCTTAGAAAATAATTGAAATTTTTTTTGTTTATATTTTTTTTTGTAATTTATAGGGGACTTTAATAGAATAACTAATAAAAAATTTGATTAAAGCTTTTCAAATTGCCATTTTAAAAGGGGGAGAAAAAAAATGAAAAAAAGGCGAAGAAGTAATGTTTTAATGGGGGTAGGGGTGGTATTATTTTTGGTGGGTGGATTGATGTCGGGTAAGGCAATTTCAAAAGAAAAAGAAATTGTATCAAAGAAAACAGTACCAACAGAAAAAGAAATTCAGTCAAATATTGCGCAATTAAAAAATTCTTCAGATGATGTCGTCTTAAAAGTACAACGGGAATTAGTGAGAATCGGTAAACCGGCAGTTCCTTTTTTAATTAAAGCTCTTAAGAAAAAGTCTAATGCACAAATGCGCAAGAATATTTGTCAGATTTTAGAAAGAATAAGAGATGAAAGAGCTCGGGAGACCTTGATAAAAAGGTTAAAAGACAGGGATGTTTTTGTGCGGCTGGCAGCTGCTTCGGCATTAATTGCATTAAGGGATAAATCGGGAATTCCTGTTTGTCTAAAAGCACTGAAAAAAAAGGATGTTAAGGCTCGACGATTAGCAATAAGAATTTTAGGCCGGGGTCCTGACCCACAGATATGTCCGGTTTTAAAGAATTCATTAAAAAATGATAAGGATGCGGAAGTCAGAAGTGTGGCAGCGTTGATTTTAGGAATGATTCCTGATAGGACAGCCGTTAATTCCTTGAGGGAAGCACTGGGAGATAAAGAAATATCAGTGCGAAAAAATGCTCTTGTTGCTTTGGGATTGATTAAAGATAACTCTGTAGTTCCTGATTTGGTAAAATTATTGGAGGCAGAAGAGGCGGAAATAAGACTGTTATCCGTTATTTCATTAATGAGGATAGGAGATAAAAGTGCTGTGCCTGCATTGATAAAAGCAGTAGATGATAAACTCGTAAAAATTAAATTAGCGGCCTTATCCGCTCTTGGTGAATTACGCGATGTAAAAGCGAAAGAAGTACTTGTTTTGGCTTTGAATGATGACGAAAATGAGGTTAAAATTAAAGCAGTAATTGCTTTGGGGAAAATTAAGGATAAAGGAACCTTCAAGAAGATTGTAGTCCTCATGAAAGATAAAGATTTCACTGTGCGAATGAATACTGTTTTGGCGTTAGGTTCTTTGGAGGATTTACGGGCGGTTACATATTTAATGAAAGCACTAAAGGATGAAAATGCTTATGTACGCAGGAATGCAGCTATTGTTCTGGGTAAACTTGGCGATGAAAAAGCAGTACCTGTTTTAAAAAAAGCCTGTCAGGATAAGATATCTTTTGTTTCTATAGCAGCTAAAAATGCTTTAGAAAAGTTTAAAAAATAGTACTTGACAAAACCAAAGAGAGGTGTTAGTTTTGAAATAGAGGGTGTGATAAAAAACACATTCTTTTAAGTTACTAAACTTTAAAATGTTTAACTCTGATAAAGGTAAACCCCATGAAATTGGGGGGCACAAAACTACGGTTCCATGCTTAAAGTGGAAGGCTGAGTTGCCAGGGGGAAGATTTGTGGAACCGGATTAACCGTGGTAAAAGCGGTATAATCCGGTTTTTTTATAAGTAATAAATATAAAGGATAACAATAATGAAAAAAATAAGGTTTTTGCTTTTTGTGTTTCTTGTTTTTTCTATGTTGGCTGGAAAGATTTATGCTTCTTGTTTTCGCCCCCATTTTACTGCGGTTAAGATTGAATCTAATAATTTTTTTCAGCTTACAACAACACATGATTTTTGTTTTCGGGCAAAAGTACAATCTTTGCCTCTTTATTTGGTTTTTCCGGATATGGATATTAGAGATGAAGGGAACAACCCAATAAAAAATTACAAAAATTTGTTTTTGAATGTTAATTATAATCAATATGAAATTTTTAATGTTTGGGGAATTATTAAGAAAAGAAACAGATTTAGAAATGTAAAATTGCGATTGGTAAATTTGAATAAGTTGCAAATTAAAGATTCACAAAGGAATGCGAAACATTTTTTTATTGCCTTTCAGGTTTTTGAAGAAGTAGACCTTCCTTTAAAGTATAGCACTTTTTTGTGTTGAAACCTTTCTCTTTTCCCCAGAATTTTCAAAAAAATAATTAGTGGAATAGAAATGTAGTATGGAAAGACTGATTTTTGGAAGTTGAAAAAAAGAATAAAAAAGCAAAGGGTCTTTCGTACAAGAAAATAAAATAATGCAAGTGGAGGAATAAAATGAATTTACGAATAGTTTTTGAACCGTTGGCAGATGGAGGTTTTGTGGTTTCCTGTCCGGATCTTCCGGGTTGTTCGGCACATGGGAAAACTTTTAACGATGCATTAATAAAAATAAAGGAAGTTATTCAGGAATATCTTCAATATAAAGTGCAGAATAAATCTGTTCTCTTGAATTAGTCCGGTTAAGAAGGAGGAACGATGAAAAACAGAAACTAAGGTTAAAATAGGGGTCAATTTATGTCATTACTGTGTCCGGGTTTTCTATCTAATAGAGCGATAAAATTGAGATGTGCAAGCTATATTGCTCTTTTTTTGGTAATAATTTTGATTTCAGAAACGGGAGCGGAACTATCTAATGATTTGAAAAAGCATAATATTGAGAGTCCTCCTTTTGATTCGTTGGATTTGATTTCTTGTTTTTTTTCTAATTTATTACCGGTTGAGACCAAAGTAGAAAACGATTGTACTCCTCCTCTTGCTCCGGGAAAACCTGCGTTTTATTCCAGCCTTTTAAGCAATACTTACATAATATTTTGGCATTGTTCCCTGGATATCGAATCCGGGGTTGTTTGCTATGAATTACAGGAAAAAAACGGTATTTCATCGGACTGGAGAAAAATAAATGACAATATTTCTGCTGTTTTAAGCTGCTATTCAATTATAGGCAGGGTACCGGGGCATTATTATTATCGGGTACGGGCTAAAAATGCAGTTGGTTTATGGAGTGAATGGTCTTTAGTTTCTAAAAAAACAAGTATTAATTTTCCGGATAAGATAATTACCCGGGTTTCTAATTTTCCTAATCCGATAAATTCAAAAGAAGGAAATACTATTATTACTTATTTTCTTAATCAGGATGCAGAAATAACCATAACTATTTATGATTTGATGGGATATGAAATTAAAATATGGTCTTTTGGTGCAGGGGAAGAAGGGGGCAACCAGGGAATAAATAATATTGTTTGGGATTGTAAGGATGATAGAGGAGATAAAATATTTAAAGGATGTTATCTTTGTCGGATTAGAGCAAAATTTAACCAAAAAGTAACAATAGTTACGAGAAAAATCGGAGTAATTTATTGATAATTTAAAAATAATTGTTTTTATTATAATGAAGTTTGAAATTAGAAATGAGTGATAATGGATTAAATTAAACAAAATGTATAATAATTTAAGTTTGAAAATGTACTATATTTATATAGGAAGACAAAAAATAATAGAGAGCGTTAATGGGATAAGATGAATAAAAAGAAAAAAATTATTTTTATTGGTTGTTTTGTTTTTTACGGTATTCTTCAACCGATATTTTGTGCAGCTGAAAAGGAAGGTACAACTGCAGGAATTATTTTAAAAGAAGAAATAGGTGTCCGTCAAATGGGTATGGGCGGAGCACAGGTGGCTGTAGCAGGTGATGTGAATACCCTTTATTATAATCCTGCCGGATTAGCTGATATTGGACAAGCGGAAATAAGCACGATGTACATAGATGGATTGGCAGATGTAATTTATGGTTCTATAGGATATGTCCACCCATTAAAAATTAGTTCCGATTTAAAAGACAAAAAAAAAGAAAGGGAGAGTAAATACGGAACTGTGGGAATAGGGATGATTACTTTGCAGGGTGGAGAAATAGAAATAAATTATTTAGACGGAACTTCGGAAAAGAGAATAGTACAAGCGGATTATGTTTTAACCTTAGGATATGGAAGAGAAATTAAAAAAGTACTGTTGGGAGTAAATCTTAAAACAATTTATACTACTTTGATAGAAGAATATAGTGCTTATGCTTTTGCCTTAGATATGGGTGGAATTTATAGGTTTCCTTATGAGAAGTTGAAAGGATTAAGGGTTGGCGTTGTTTTGCAAAACTTAGGTACGGAAATAAAATATAAGGAAGAGGGAGATCCATTGCCTTTAACTATAAAAATGGGTGCTGCTTATGAAAAAAGGTTTAACCGGATTCATTATGTACAGGGAGCGGTAGATGTGGTAAAAAGTATTGACAGTCAAATAAGGGAAAACATAGGGGTGGAATATATATTTAAAGATATGTTGGCCGGAAGAGTAGGAACCAGAATGGAGTATGATTTGGGTTTAATGACTTATGGTATAGGGCTATATATCAATAAAGTGAAATTAGATTATGCCTGGATGTATGGAGAAGAATGGGATAGTCAACATCGAATTTCACTTTCCTTTCAATTTTCCGGCCGTTCAATGAAAAAGAAAAGAAAAGTAAAAAAAGAAAAAATAAAGACTAAAATGGCTATAGAAAAGGTCCGGTTAGGTATGGATTTTTTTATGAGAAAAGAATGGGTAAAAGCATTGGAAGTATGGGAAGGAATATTAGAGAAAAATCCAAAACATGAATTAGCTCAAAATTATGTGAGTAAGACAAAAGAAAGATTGAATAAAGTAATAAAAAAATATTGTGATAAAGCAAAACATTATTATGAAAAAAAACAATGGTTAAAAGCTTCTCAATTATGGACAAGGGCATGGGAAATATCCGGGAAAAAAGAAAAAAGAGCAAAAGAAGGAATAGAAAAGATAGAAAGAGAAATAAAATTTATGTTTGATTCGGGAGAGAAATTTTATATGAAAGGTAAATATGATGAATCTCTCAGGCAATGGCAGGAGATTAACAACAGATATCCGAACTATCTAGTGTGCTGTCTCATAAATCCCTTGACATTTGAATATTTATTTTGTATAACATTATGAATGAACATAACAGAACGAATAATACTTACTTCAAAAGAAGAATCAACTATAAACCGTTGGTCACAAGGGAAAAGATTTCC